>JAFGTS010000026.1 GCA_016933965.1 Deltaproteobacteria bacterium
AAAGCGGGAGCCCATAACTGCTTAAAAATACTGGATTCCGTGTCAAGCACGGAATGACAAGCCAGAGCAGAATCGACTTTTTGCGAGGCCATCAATAATTGAGCCTTGAATTTTATTGGTATAGTGTATAGAAAACCATGGAACGGCCTTTGTTAAAAGGCTGAAGGAAAAGAGGTTTGACCATGTCTTTTGTCATTTTACGGTGGCTTATCCTGAGCGCCGCGATTATCATCGCTTCCTATCTGCTTGACGGGATCCATGTCAGGGATTTCTTCTCCGCCGTTGTCGCGGCGGCGATGCTGGGTTTCTTCAACATGTTTTTCCGGCCAATCCTCATTCTTCTTACCCTCCCCATTAACATCCTGAGCCTCGGCCTGTTTACCTTCCTGATAAATGCATTTCTTCTGAAACTGGTCGCCGGCGTGGTATCGGGCTTTGATGTGGTCGGCTTCTGGACGGCCGTTTTCGGGGCTCTCATCATCAGCCTGGTGAACTGGATACTCGGAAGCTACCTGCAAAAGGACCGTATGTTCCGTATGGAAGTGCACCGCCATGACCACGGGGGATACATCGATCTCGAAAAGGAAAACGACGACAGGTGGAAATGAAGAATCTGACGCCGGCGATGCGGCAGTATCTCGAGATCAAGGAACAGTACAAGGATTGCATCATCTTCTTCAGGATGGGTGATTTTTACGAGATGTTCTTTGATGACGCGGTAACGGCATCCCGTATTCTCGATATCACCCTTACCTCGCGAAACAAGAACAAGGAGAACAGCATCCCCCTCTGCGGGGTACCCTATCATGCCGCTTCTTCCTACATCGCGAGACTGATAGAAGAAGGATACAAAGTGGCCGTCTGCGAACAGGTGGAAGACCCCCGGACGGCGAAGGGGATCGTTCGAAGGGAAGTGGTACGCGTCATTACCCCGGGACTTGTGGTGGACGCTGAGAACCTGGAGGCAAAGGAAAATAATTATTGTGCGGCCATTTCTCACGTTCGCAACATGTTCGGTCTTGCCATTGTCGACATATCGACGGGTGAGTTCCGGATCACGGAAGAAGAGGATGTCGAGATCCTGGGCAGTGAGTGTGTCGGGCTCGAACTCAAAGAGGTCCTTGTCTGCGAGGAATTGCGGGAAGATTCCCTGATGGAGCTCGTTTCGAGAAGGTCGGGCCGGTGCCTCGTCAATCATCTTTCCCCGGAATATTTCAGCGCTGTCGAAGCGCAGACCCTGTTCAATGAATGGTTTTCAGAAGAACAACTTGCCACGATAGAACCCGATAAACATCCCGCCGCCCTGGCAGCGGGGAACGCCGTGTTGCGCTATGTGAGGGAAACACAACCGGGGGGTGCCGGTCACATTGTCACCGTCCGATGGTACCGGCTGAGCAATTTTCTTGCCCTCGATGAAACGGCGCGGAGAAACCTGGAGCTGTTCACAACGATACAGGAGGGGAAGAAGGAAGGATCGCTGTTCCAAGTCATCGATGGAACGGTAACGGCCATGGGCGGCCGGAGACTCCGCCGGTGGTTGAATTATCCCCTTGTCAATGTAGACAGGATAGGGGAACGGCTTTCGGCAGTGGCGGAGATCAAGGAGGCCCATCTGCAGAGAGAACATCTCCGGGACCTGCTCTCCCGCGTTTCCGATATCGAGCGGCTGGGCGGACGGATTTCCATGGGTGTGGCAAACGGCCGGGACCTCTCGGCATTGGGTAAATCCCTGGAGCTGTTACCTGCCGTCAGGGAAGCGATATCGAAAATGACATCTCCCCTGTCTGTGGCGATCCGAGAGGAGATCGACCCGATGGAGGATGTTGCCGACCTGATCCGCCGTTCCATCGCCGATGATCCCCCTCACACGATCACCGACGGATACCTCATCAGGAAAGGATACAGCGACGAGCTTGATGAACTGGTTTCTCTCAGCAGGAGCGGCAAACAATGGATCGCGGCGCTGGAGGAGAAGGAGCGGAAAAGAACGGGCATCAATGCCCTGAAAGTCGGGTTCAACTCTGTTTTCGGCTATTATATCGAGATCACCAGGGCCAATGCCGCCATGGTCCCTCCCGAATACGTGAGGAAACAGACCCTGGTGAACGCGGAACGTTATATCAATGAAGAATTAAAGGAGTATGAAGCCACTGTTCTTAATGCCGAAGAGCGGAGAAAACAGTTGGAGTACGAACTGTTCGTCAAAGTGCGGGAATCGATCGGAAGAGAGATACGGCGGATCCAGAGAACGGCTTCCGCTATTGCCGACCTTGATGCCCTGGCCTCACTGGCCCACGTGGCGGAGCGCAATAATTACCACCGCCCCCATGTTCATGAAGGGGACCGGATCGAGATAGCCGACGGCCGGCACCCGGTGGTTGAGAAACTGAACATCAATGGTGGGTTCGTTCCAAACGATGCCCTGCTCGACGGCGATGAAAACCGATTCCTGGTCATTACCGGTCCCAACATGGCAGGCAAGTCGACCTATATCAGGCAGATAGCTCTCATCGTTCTGATGGCCCAGATGGGAAGCTTCGTGCCCGCGAGGTCTGCGGACATAGGGATCGTCGATCGGATATTTACTCGCGTCGGTGCGGCGGACAGCCTGGCCCGCGGGTTGAGCACCTTCATGGTGGAAATGACCGAGGTCGCCGGTATATTGAAAAACGCCACGCCCAGAAGCCTTGTTCTCCTTGATGAAGTGGGGAGGGGAACGAGCACCTTCGACGGGTTGAGCATCGCCTGGGCCGTAACGGAATATATTCATGATTCTCCGCAACTCGGCGCCCGGACCCTTTTTGCGACCCACTACCATGAGCTCATCGATATCGCGCGGACCAGGAAAGGGGTCAAGAATTACAGTATCGCCGTCAAGGAATGGGGTGAGGATATCGTCTTTCTGCGAAAAATCATCAGCGGTGGAACGAACCGGAGTTACGGCATTCAGGTGGCGCGACTCGCGGGAGTTCCCGGCGACGTCATCGCGCGGGCCGGAGAAATTCTGAAAAATCTGGAACGGGGGGAACTGGATGAATCGGGCATGCCGAGGATCGCTCGAGGCGGGAAACAGAAGGAGCGAACAGGCCAGATCGTCCTGCCGCTTTTCATGGACCGGGAAGAACGGATACTTCAGGATATCAGAAAACTGGACATCGGAAACCTGACGCCGCTGGAGGCACTGCAGATGCTCAATGAATGGCAGTCACGGCTGAAAAAAGACGAATGACCCGGTAATGTTCCGTTACAAGCTCCGTCTGTTGACGGGTCTCAGGCGGTGAACCCCTTCCGTTGACCTGAACCCTATTTCATGCAGACCCGTCTGACCTGATTGAACGTCGTATATCCTTTGATAGCTTTCTGGATGCCGTCCTGGAGGAGGGTACGCATACCCTGCTCAATGGATTTCTCACGCATTTCTTCCGCAGTCCCGCTCTTCTGGATCAGTCGCTTTATCTCTTCCGTTGAAACGAGCAGTTCATGAATTCCCATGCGGCCCTTATACCCGGTCCCCTCACACTTGTCGCACCCCTTGGCCTGGTAAAGCATGAAATTGTCATCGTAAGAAATCCCCAGTTCGGCGAACATCTCTCCACCGTAACTCTCCACTATTTTATCAAATTCCTCACGGGAAGGATGATACTGTTCCTTGCAGGCCTTGCAAAGTGTTCTGACCAACCGCTGTGCCAGGATACCCAGGAGGGAATCGGCGAAGTTGAGGGGATCAATACCCATGTCGAGGAGACGGACGACCGTCTCGGGAGCGCTGTTCGTATGAAGCGTGCTGAAAACAAGGTGGCCGGTGAGGGAGGCCTCGACACCGGTCTTGGCTGTTTCGTAGTCCCTCATTTCCCCGACCATGATAACGTCGGGGTCGGCCCTCAAAAATGCCCGCATGGCCGCCGCGAAATCGAACCCGATCTTTGGTGAGACCTGGACTTGCCGTAATCCGTACTGCGTGATTTCAACGGGATCTTCCGCCGTCCATATCTTTGTTTCCGGCCTGTTTATGTAATGCAGGCCCGCATGGAGAGTGGTCGTTTTTCCTGATCCCGTCGGCCCAACGACGAGAACCATTCCGTAGGGTTTTTGCAGGAGAGCGACCAATTCGTCGTAATTTCTCTTCGAAAGTCCCATGTCCTCGAGAGGCATGGTCTCACCCTTGGCGAGGATTCTCATGACCACATCCTCAACGCCGCCCTGGGTGGGAATGGTGGCCACGCGAAGCTCTATCTCCTCTCCACGGGGCCGCCTGAACTTGATCTTTCCGTCCTGGGGTATTCTCCGTTCCGTGATGTCCAGGTTGGACATGATCTTGATCCGCGACACGATCGCCTGCCGGTAGCTGAAAGGCACCGTCTGATATTGCATCAGGTCTCCGTCGACGCGGTAGCGCACCTCAACGTTCTTTTTCGTGAGGTTCGGTTCCACATGGATATCCGAGGCGTTCCGGTTGTATGCGTCGTTGATGACCCGGTTGACAAGCTGCATGATGATGCTGTCCGATTCCGTGATACCGTTCGAATCTTCCTCCAGTTCTTGCTCATCGTCCATTTTCCCGATGATATCAGTTATCGATGTGCTTCCTTCTCCAGTCTGATAGAAGTGATTGATATACCTGATGATGTCATCGTAGAGGGCTACATCGTATGTCACGCTCCGTGTTTTTAGAAGACTTTCGATCATGTCACGCTTGAGAACATTGTTCGGATCGTCGATCAGGATCCGTGTCCTGCCGTCGAGTCGCTCGAGGGGGACCCACAGTTCCCTCCGAAGATATTCCTCCTTGAGGTTTTTCAGCAGGTCGAAGGGAGGGGGTATCTTGTCATTGAAAGTAACAAACTCACATCCATAAAATTCCTTCAGGGATTTTCCGATGTTTTCCCTCGATATCTTGTGCCGCTTCATCAGGTGATCTTCAATGGTTTCACGGTTGTTCCGGGAATCTTCCCAAGATTTTTCAAGGTCTTCGACGGATATCAGACCGAAGCGGATAAGGTAGTCAAAACGGGATTTCTTTTTCTGTTTGATCCGCTCGTGATTGTGAAAGGCAATACTCAGCACGTGTGCGATTTCTTCAAGGGCGTTTACATCTTCATCGGTAAATTTCTCATCATTTTTTTTATTGAGGATCTGGATGACTCCCATGAGTCTGTCTTCGTAGGCAATGGGAACGGCAAGAACCTGTTTGGTACGGATACCGGATTTTTCGTCCCAGCTGGCGTTGAATCCCAGTTCTCCGTCGATGTTCTTCAGTTCTTCATCATCATAAGCGTCGGCGATGTTGACCACTCTCATGTTGTTTGCCGAATATCCGGCGATGCTTTTATTGTTTATTGGAAGCCTGATTTCGTTCAACTCAGAACCGGCGAGGAACATCGAGTAAATCTCATTTTTTTCCTCATCAGCCACATAGATCGTAAGGGGATTGGCATCAAAAAGTCCGAGTATGTCATCGCGCAGATCGACAAGAATCTGCTTCAGATTTTTCGCGGCATTGATTCTGTTCGTGATGTTCTGAAGGCTTTTGCTGAAATTGAGCTTTTCCTGGAGTTCCGTTATCTGGGTGATATCCATGTCGCCTTTTCGCTTCGATTTGGCATTAAAAATAGCCATGACAGTTTCACCGCCGACCAAGATTATTGTGAATCATACATAGATAAAGAATATAGAACATCGAAATGTGATTATCAATAAAAACTTTTTCGCCTCAACGGGCTGACGGACGAAACAGATTCGCCTGTCACGGGACCGTATTCCGGAATGCTCAGGTGAACTCTCTTTCGTCAAGGCGCCGGTATGCCATGACAAGAGGAAGGATGCCGACCAGCGCGGTGATACCCAGGGCGGCACACCATGACAGGACCATGAAACAGTGAAACCTGTCAGCCGCCAGAATGTTGTAGATCCGGTAACTGAAAAAGGGTGCCGCAAAAATGACAATGATAACAGAAATATACAAAAGAGCGATGACAAAATTCAGGGTTCCCCCAAAGCCAGAAACGATCTTGGCGGGGTTGTCTTCCTTGAAATCGGGGTACAGGGACCCCAGTCCCAGGGCGAGACCGACCAGGCCGATGCTGACGAGCGCCGCAAGCCCGCAGGATATGTAGAGCAGCACGGGGTCGGTTTTCAGAATGAGGTTCGTGGAGATCATGAGCAGTTCGCTGATGCAGAGCACACCGATGAAATTGAAGAAAAATTTCTGAACGATGAGTCCTCTGAATGTCAGCGGTGCCAGGCCCAGTATCCATATTTTGGTACCTTCGAGGCTTATCAGGGGGAAAAGGAACCTGACGGTGAATCCCGCGAGGGTGAGGGCCGTCGCCGACAGGTTGAGAAAGGTGATGATCATTTTCCAATAGATGCTTTCCGTTGCCACGGGAAGGTTCCTGAGATTGAATATATAAATGCCGAGTATGCCGAAATAGATGAGAAACTGTGACCATTGACCAAAATCGCGAAAGAATACCTTGAGGTCCTTCTCGGCAAGGGCCGCCGTTGTCCGGGGAAATATCGAAAAGCATCTCGCGCATCGATTGAGGAGACCTCTATCGAGAGGGTACCGGCGGTTCCGCATGCCGCCCTGAGCCATGAGCCAGCTGGACCTGAAGAATCGCCCCGCGAGGAAAAAGTTGATCTCAAGGAACAGGAGGGTAGTTGCCGCGAAGGACGAGAAGTAGAAAAGACAGATCTCTCCCCGGCCGCCGGCGGCGCCGATCAGGGATTTCGCCATCCAGTACCCGGGAAAGAAAGGGTGTTTGAGCAATCTCAGGTGATGCAGGAGGTTGTCGAGAAAATACCCGACGTCCTGCGTCGAGGCCGAAAAGAAACCGATATGTACACGATAGTACCAGAAAAGCACGAGTGAAACACCGGCCAGAGCGCCAAAGAAGGCATACTGTGCCTTTCGATGGTCAATGATTTCAATTGCCAAAAGAACAATGATGGATGAGAACGCCGCCGGCAGCAAGATGAATACGACGAAATAGGGGACAATGAAAAGGTAGAACCACGGCGGTACGGTCTTGATGAAACCATAGGCCAGGATGAAGGGAAGACCCAGGAAGAGAAACGCCCAGGAGCTGAAAAAGACTGATTGAAGAAAGCGGTAGGAGAATATGACCCTTTCATCAACCGGTTTTGAGAAGAGAAAGGCCACTTCTTCGGACCGGTAGTAAGTGACGAAACAGATGATGATACTGCTCAGGGCGAGCATGATGAACAGAATAGCGGAAAAAATGTATATCGCTTCGTCAAGAAGTGCGGGTCCGACGATGGGAAAGTCATGAAAGAAGGACAGTCCCCGGTAAAAGAGTGCCAGCGAACCGAACCAGAAGAGCGCAACGGAAACTGAAATGAACACGACCTTCAGCAGCGGTTCGTGGCGAACCTGCGCCAGGGTGTTTTTCAAAAGCGTTATTTGAAGGTTTCCAATGCCGCGCCATTCTTCCATGATTCATTCCTCGGCGGTCATTCTGAGAAAGATGTCTTCAAACCGCTCCGTCCGCATCGAGGTTTTCTTTATTTCTTCTATGCTGCCAAGGCCAATGAGTTTCCCCTTATGAATGATCCCGATGCGGTCCGAAATCTCCTCAGCTAGGCTGAGGGTATGAGTGGACATGAGCACCGTCGCGCCCTCGTCCGCCCGGCCCCGCAGGATATCCTTGACGAGTCGAATCGTCTTCGGGTCCAGACCTACCATGGGTTCGTCTATGATGATGACCCGGGGGTCGGGGATGAGCGCCGAGCAGATAACGATCTTCTGTTTCATGCCGTGTGAGTAGCTTTCCATGAGCTGGTCTCCATAATCTCTCATGAAAAAGAGATCCAGGAGGTTTTCTGTTTTCTCCCGGCAGGCACGGCGATCAAGGTGGTACAGGTCACCGATGAAACGGAGAAATTCCCGGGCCGTCAACTTTTCGTACACGTATGGAATATCGGGAATGTAACTGATGAGGCGCTTGGCCTCAATATTCTTTTCCGCCATGTCGTAAGAGCCGACGAAAACCTTGCCCTTTGTGGGCTTGAGAAGGCCCGTGACCAGTTTCAGCGTCGTTGTCTTCCCCGCTCCGTTCGGGCCCAGAAGGGAAAAGAACTCACCCTCGGGGATAAAAAGATCGAGGGCGTCGACAGCGCAGGTCCTGCCGAACATCTTGGTAACATCTTTCAGTTCGATCAATTGAGGTTCCTTTCCTTTCGTAATAGGCACTGAACCGGTCCCTCCCGCCAGTTGCCATCGAGGAGCGAGTATTCACGGGATGCGTCGAGTATATCGATTGAAATGCGCCCGATAGCAAGGACTATTGCGCTCTGATCCGGAAAGTCACCGGATATAAGCTCAATGTGGGTGGCGTCGGCCACATGCTGTCCCAGCGTCGGATCCATGTGGATCCATGTTCCCACATATACTTTCGGCCAGGCATGGTAATAGAAGCCGCCCTCGGTATACACAAGGCCCGCGCACATCTGGGCAGGCACTCCCGCCGCCCGGGCCAGTGCCGTGAAAAGAACCGTGTGCTCATTGCAATCGCCGCGCCTGTTCTTCAGAACCATCGGGGCCGATGGGAATTCAGGTGTCACCGCTTTTTCGATCTCCCGGTAGACCCAGGAGGCGATTTTTTGTGCCGCTTGCCAGCTGTTCCTTTCATTTCCGACAATCTCTTCGGCGAGTGCCGCAATGGACGGGTCATCTGATGCGATCCACGGCGAGGGAAGAAGAAAGGGCTTCATGTCCTCAATGGTTATGGGCAATGAAGGGATGCCGTCAGGTTCGGGTGTTACCGTCCTGATCTCGATAATGCCTGCCTTTTTGTCCGCGATATGCTGTCGCTCGTTCTCAAGGGTGAAGTTGTCGAGGTTTATGCCGGAGACACGAATACGCATGGTTCGGGCTCTCCGCGGGTCTCTCTCCGGAAAGACGGCTCGAACGGCCAGGTCGGAGATGAGATCGACTGTATCCGTCTCGATTCGCGCCAGTTTTTTCTCTATCGCTTCCCGGTCTTCAAGTTTCATTTCCCAGCCGTTTGACAGTTGTTCTCGAAGGACGAGGCCGTTCCTGTCGACCCAGGACCTGCTGATCAGGTCGCCGAAATGGGTTTCCATTATGAACAGATCATCTTCTTTGTCCGTAACCTCCGTGACCGCCTCTTCCATGCTCAGTGTCAGCGGATTGAATATGCGCATCGAATACCGGTCGCCCACATTCAGATCCGTTCCCCGGTAGGTCTGCAGGATGCTCTGATCGAGGATGAGGTCATCCGACAGAGGGAAGGATTTTCGATAGGTATTCCCCGCGAAAGAAATATCCATGACCATCTGCCCCGACGAGCGGTGTCCTTTCAGCGATATGTCGGTCAGCCCGGTGACCTTCGTTTCAAAGGACTCAAAGCGGTGCGTGTCATCAAGTTCCTGAACGGTCGTGACGGCAAGCTCCTGAAAACGGTCGAACAATCTGAACTTCAGAAGGTAGCTCGATTCAATAAGATGACCCCTCGATGCGGGAGATATCCGCGTGGAGGAATAACCGATGAACTTCCCGTTGACGTATATGCCTTTCCAATTATCAAGCCGTATATCGCCGGGCAGTATCTCCCGAAACATCCGTTCCTTGCCGGTCCGTTCTATCAATCCCTCACGCGCCGCGAGAAAGAACATCATGACGCCCCAGGTACAAAGGGTCAGAACGGAAATAATGACAGCCAGTGATCGTCGTGTGTTCACGAATTCCTCTTTCAAACCGTCGGATTTTGAATGCCGGCGTATCGGGCATCAACTATACTGAGCCGGTTTTGTTATTTCAAGAAATACCTGTTCCTGAGAGGCGGTGTGGAAATGTCCATTCATTTTTTTTATTTTTTCTATCAACTTTTTTCTATCAACTTGACACAATTGACAATCTACGGCACAGTGCACAATAAAAAAGTAGGATACGGGGGAGGGAGGATGGATCATGAACAGTACTTACCGTGCCGTTCGAATCAGCGAGAATGTATACTGGGTCGGTGCCATAGACTGGAACATCCGTGATTTCCATGGATATACGACCCGGCGTGGCAGTACTTACAATGCCTACCTTGTCATCGCGGACAAGGTGACCCTTATAGATACGGTAAAGGCCCCCTTCAAGGAGGAACTGCTGGCGCGGATCGCTTCCGTCATTGACCCCCGTGATGTGCAGTACATTGTTTCCAATCATTCCGAGATGGACCATTCGGGATGTCTTCATGATGTGATCGATGCCACGGGACCGGAACGGGTATATGCATCGGTTATGGGGGAAAAGACACTGAAAGAACTTTTCGGTGAAAGACACAATATTCTGGCTCTGAAGGATGGGGATACAATAGACTTGGGCAATATGGCGCTCCGCATCGTGGAAACCCGCATGCTGCATTGGCCGGACAGCATGTTCTCATACCTTGAATCCGACGGAGTCCTCTTTTCACAGGATGCCTTCGGCATGCACCTGGCGACCTCGGAGCGGTTCGACGACGAGATTGACCCGGCGGTGCTCGAGTACGAAGCCGCCACGTATTACGCAAACATTCTGCTTCCCTATTCATCTCTTGTTTTGAAATTGCTTGAAAGGGTCGGCAAGTTGGGATATCAATTCAATATCGTTGCTCCCGACCATGGACCTGTCTGGAGAAAGGACATACAGAAAATCTTTGACTTTTATGAACGATGGGCTGTACAGAAACCGACGGGAAAAGCGCTTGTCCTGTATGCTACAATGTGGCACAGCACGGAACTGATGGCACGGGCTATTACGGAAGGGTTGGCATCTGAACACATATCGGTGCGGCACCTGTCGACAGATGCTAATCATCGAAGTGACGCGGCCTATGAGGTTCTTGACGCGGGAGCCCTCATCGTAGGGTCGCCGACATTGAACAACAATATGTTTCCCGCAGTCGCCGATGTTCTGAATTATCTGAAGGGATTGAGACCATTGAACCTGATAGGTGCCTCGTTTGGTTCTTCCGGGTGGAGCGGGGAATCGGTAAAGCAGATCGAAACAATACTTCGTGATATGAAGGTGGAAATTGTCGGTGAATCGCTGAACGCGAAACACCGGCCTGACGAGGAAATGCTTTCCAGATGTTTCGATCTGGGGGCCGAGATAGGAAAACGTTTGAAGGGAAAAGTTCGGAGCGGCTCATGATGCCGTCATCCAGGAGGTCGAGGTTGTTTCCATATCCTGATGCGAGAGGAGTTTGAAGATGCAGAAATACGTATGCAGCGTTTGCGGTTATGTGTACGATCCGGCGGAGGGTGATCCCGAGGCGAACATTCCGCCGGGGACCCCCTTTGAAAAGCTTCCCGATGACTGGACCTGCCCCGTATGCGGTGCGTCCAAGGATGAGTTCGAGCCCGAGTAGGAGATCAGTATTGGAGAAAACAGCATGGATGAAAGGATACGAGAGGCTCTCCATACGGCCTATACCGGAGAAGCAAAAGCGGCTCTGCGACTGAAACTGTACGCCGAAAAGGCCGACAAAGAGGGCTATGCTCAGGTCGCAAAACTGTTCAGGGTAATTTCTTTTTCCGAAGAAATTCATGGAAAGCGTGCCCTGCGACTTCTCAAGGATGTGGGAAACACCGAGGAGAATCTGCGGCTCAGCTTTGAATCGGAACAGAATGTCGCAGAAGTCGCTTACAGCGAGATGGTCAAACTTGCGAACGACAGGGGAGATTCCTCCTCGGCCCTGCATTTCAGCCAGAGCCGCGATGTCGAAGAAGTGCATGCCAAACTGTATAAGAGTGCCCTTGATGATATGATGCAGGACCGGATGCAGGAGTATTTCGTGTGTTCCGTCTGCGGCTATGTCGCCGAAGATGCTGTGCCCGATGTGTGCCCTGTTTGTGGTGTTTCAAAAGAAAAATTCATTCATTTTGAATAGAATGTGAATAAAAATTCCGACACATCGAAAAACCCGCACCACCGGTGTGCACGAACCGGTGAGGGGGGCGGCAATGGAGAAGGGTAACCATGAAAAATGGAAGATGGATTCGCAGTTTTTCCGTTTTGAATAAAAGCCTCAAGTACCGTCTCAACATCATTTTCGGGCTCTTCTTTCTTCTTCCCGTCGCGGGCTTCTTTTATCTTGGCATCAAGTACCGGATTCTGGATGACCATTTCATACCTATGTTCTTCGCGATATTTCTGTTTTTTTCCTTTGTGGGCTTTATTCTCCTGCGGAAGATTTTCGATGATATTTCCCACATATCGAATGATATGAAGGATGCCGTTGATACAAAATTTCTGGATGACGTCGAGGAAGCCGGCGAAGACGAGTTGCGTGATATCGCCAGTTCGTTTATGGCAATCGGTAATCAATTCAAGTCAACCTTCAGTGAACTGGAACGGAAAATATCCGAGGTTTCCGTCCTGAAAGAACTGTCGGATCTCTGCTATGTCACATTTGACCAGGAAGAGCTTCTTTATGTCACGCTGGAGCGGGCGCTTAAACTGGCGAACGCTGATGTGGGCTCCATCCTGATCCTGGAGAGACCGGAAAGGACAGCTTTTGTTGTGCGTGCCTCAATCGGGCTCGGTGATATCATCAAGATCGGCGACAAGGTCAATTTCTCAACCAGTATCGCCAAATACGCCGTCATCAACAAGTCGGCCCTTGTGGTCGAGAATATTGAAAAGGATACCCGTTTCGGCAGGGAAAACCGCTCCCATTACGGCACAAAATCCTTTGCCTGCCTGCCCATCAAAACCATCAAGGATATCATCGGTGTGCTGACCATATCGCGCAAGGACAACAACCGGCCGATGACGCAGGCGGACATCGAGGCCCTTTCGCCCCTTCTCAGCAACGCCGCCTTTACCTATGAAAACCTGAGGCTTCTGAGGGAACGGGAAGAAGAAGCATCCCGCCTCGCCGCTCTGGACAAGTCGCTGAAGGTGATCAATTCGGGGTACTCCCGCCGTGAGTTGTTGCACGCCCTGTTGAATGAGATATATGCCATCGTGCCCTATATAGTGGCCCTTGTCTTCGTCAGGGATGAACGGAAACAAGACAACCTGTTCCTCTTCGATTATTTATCCTATCATTCGCGGGTCATGCCGGACAGCAACACCCTGTATGGAACAGGACCGATTTTCGACAAGGTGTTGCGGCAGGAGCAGATAGTGATAATCGATGACACGAAGGACCTGTCGGAACAGATCAAATACGATCTGATAATGGAACACAAAGCCTGTCTCATGGCGCCCCTTCGGACCCATGAGGGGACGATCGGCATGCTGGTTCTCTGTGTTGAGGATCCCCATGATTGTTACGAAGAGAAGATGTTCATCGAGAGCATGACGGCGGCAATTGCCATGGCCATTGAAAAAAACAGAATCACCACGGCAGTGGAAAAAAAGAACCAGGAGGTGGAAACACTTCGGCAGATCGGAAGCTTTCTGACCTGTTCGACCTTTGATATCAGTATGGTCCTGAAATACACCATGGACATGATCAAGGTCGTCATGGATGTCGAGGCTGGCTCTCTCCTGCTCCTGAAAAACAATATGCTGGAATTCACTGTTTCTTTTAACATGAATATTGGTGTTCTTCGCCAGCATATGTTGAAGCTCGGTCAGGGTATAGCGGGATACGTCGCTGCCAGGGGAGAACCAATGATCGTCAATGATATAGGCGACTCTCCCCATTATTATGGAGGGGTTGACAAAGCTATCGGCTTCCAGACGAGATCAGCATTGTGCGTTCCGATCATTTCCCAGGGGAAAGTGATCGGTGTAATAGAGGTTCTCAATAAAGAGAGCGGTGCGTTCACTGTCGACGATCTACATCTCCTGCAGTCGGTGACATCCTCAGTGACAATAGCACTGGAAAATGCTCGACTGTATAGTGAAACACTTGAAATGGCCGAGCAGGAACGTAACATCAGGCAGGTGTTTCAGAAGTTCGTTCCCGAGAAAATAGTTAACGAAATCATTCACGGTAAGGAGGCAGAGGGGCGGAAAGTAATAGAAGAATACCGTATGCTCACGCTCCTGAATATTGATATCCGTGGATTTTCCGAAATGGCCAGGAATATCGGTCCCCGGAAGACCGTGGCGGTCCTCAACTACTTCTTTTCCATCATGGGGGAGATCGTGTTCAAGCACCAGGGTATCGTGGACAAATATCTGGGAGACGGGTTTCTTGCCATCTTCGGTGCCCCTGTTTCAAGCGGTCACGATGTCGACAACGCCATTCAGGCGGCCCTGGAAATGAAGGAGATCATTCCCGAGGTGAACAGCTATTGCCGGAACAATTTCGGCGTCGGTCTGGGCATGGGTATCAGCATTAATACGGGTGAGGTTATCGTGGGGAACATCGGATTTGAAAAGAAGATGGATTACACCGTTATCGGCGATCAGGTGAACACGGTCTTCAGGATCCAGTATCTCGCCAGGGAAATACCCAACGGCATTCTGATCAGCGAACGGACGCTGCACGCCGCACGTTCCCGCCTTGACACCAGGGAAGTGGAAACGGGCATGATCGGTGAGGAATTAGGGGGACAGAAGATTTACGAATTGCTGGGCCGGATTGAACAGAATAATTGAGCGGGCGGTATTCCCTGATGAACAGAGGATCGATCATAAAAATATTTTGTTGGGTTCTTTTTGGAACCCTGATGTTTGTGGTGGTTCCATTCATACGTTCCGCCGCACTCGCACAGGACGATGTGCTGAAGCTTACCCTGAAGGAAAGCATCGATCTTGCCTTGAAACAAAGCATGCTGGTCGATTCCGTTGTAGAGGAAATCAATGCGCTTGAGTCGGGACGGAAGGAAGCCTTCACTTCCTTTCTGCCAACACTGAGTACTTCATACAGCTATACGCGCCTCAACGAGGCACCGGAAACCGTAACGGTGGACCTGACAAAGACACCACCGGTCATGAAACCGGCACCGGCGGGAACCCGCGACAACTACACCTGGGACCTTACGTTGATGCAACCTCTCTTTACGGGCGGAAAACTCCTGGAGACCTACCGTATCAGCCGGCTCGGTGTGGACGCGTCGCGTCTTGACGCCATGACGACCGTTCAGGACCTCGTTGAAACCGTAACGGAAACCTACTTTTCCATTCTCAAGGCGGAACGCATGCTGGATGTCGCCCGGCAGTCGCTTGACCGGCTCGAGGCCCATCTTGAAACGGCCCGGAGTTTTTATGAGGTCGGCATGATCCCCCGCAACGATCTGCTCTATGCCGAGGTGGAGGTGGCCGGAGGGCAGCAGAATCTCGTCCTGGCGGAAAATGGCGTACAGCTGGCCAAGGCACGGTTCAACACATTGCTGAGAAGGGACATCGATCTGCCGGTAGAGGTTGAGGACATCCTGCATTACCGGTCTTTCGACAAAGAGTTTGGTGCCTGCCTTGCCCTGGGACTTGATAGCCGGCCGGAGATCAAAGCGCGGGAGGTCCGGCTTGAGCAGGCACAACGGGCGGTATCCTTTGCAAAGGGTGATTATTACCCGTCCCTCAGTGTCGGTGGCACCTATTCACGCTTCGGAGATACACCCGGCGTGGACGGGAACGGGTATCAGGATCGGGAGTCCTGGTATCTTATCGCCGTGGCTGAGTGGGACCTGTGGGAATGGGGAAGAACGAAACACAGCGTTGATGCAAGCAGCAGCAGGGAGCGGCAGGCCCGCAATTCCCTGTCCTTTGTTCGCGACCAGGTCGCCCTGGAAATTAAGAGTTCATACCTGCTTCTCAGGGAGGCGGAAAAGCGCATCCTTGTTTCCGAGAAGGCCATAGAGCAGGCAGAGGAGAATTTCAGGATAAACGAGGAGCGATACCGCGAGCAGGTTGCCACGTCGACGGATGTCATAGACGCGCAGACACTTCTGACGAAGACGAAATCCGATTACTTCAATGCCCTCAGTGATTACAATGTCGCTCTGAAGAAACTCGAGCGTTCAATGGGCGTGATCCACACCGAATATCCCTTTTAACAAGACCGGGAACAGATTGCGCAGGGAAGAGCGGGGAAGAAACGCCTCAGGGTGAGGAGCGATCCTTTTCCAGGTACGCATAGGCACTGTGGTTGTGGATGCTTTCGAGATTTTCCGCTTCGACGCTGTACCAGGTGAAATTATCGTTCCCGTTCAGCCTGTCAGCCACTGAGCGAACCACGTCTTCGACGAACATCGGGTTGTCAAAGGCCTTTTCGGTGACGAACTTTTCATCGACCCTTTTGAGAAGCGAGTAGACCTCACTGCTTGCCGAACTCTCGACCAGTTGTATCACGTCTTCTATCCAGAAGAACCGTTTGAATCTGAGCTTCAGACGGACGATGCTTCGCTGATTGTGGGCCCCCTCAGTACTGATCTCCTTTGAACAGGGGCACACCGTCGTTACGGGAACGGTGACTCCCACAAGAAAATCATGGCGGGAGCCGCTGCTTTCTCCGAGGAAACTGCAGGTATATTCCATAAGGCTCAGGGCGCCGGATACGGGTGCCCGTTTCTCGATGAAATAGGGGAACTCTATTTCGATATGAGCCGACTCGGCTTTCAGTTTTTCCTTCATCTTCTCGAGGATCCCGCGGAGGGTCCGGATATTTACCTGTCCCCGGAACTCGTTGAGTATCTCGATGAACCTGCTCATATGGGTACCCTTGAACTGGCGCGGAAGATTCACGTACATGTTGACCGTGGCATTGACATGCTGGACCTTCTCCTTTTTGTCCAGCACGATGAGCGGGTATTTGATACCCTTGACGCCCACTTTGTTAATATCTATGTTGCGGGTATCCCGAAGGCTCTGTATGTCAACCATGACTGTTTTCCCTGTATGTGGCCCGTGCCGACTCTGACTCCCATACGGTGACGCTCGAGATGCGACAGGTGTTTCCCGTCGCCTTTGTCACCATTCCATTGAAAATCAACCGGGCTATTCCCTCGGCGGTGGGGACGGTACCGCTGAATTCCGGAAGGTCGTTCAAATACCGGTGATCCAGGCGGTCGATGATTTCCCGGAGCCACTGTTTCAAGATCCTGAAGTCAACGACGATGCCTTCTTCATTGATATGGTCTGATTCCACGCTGACCTCTACGGTGAAATTATGACCGTGCAGCTCTTCGCGGACTCCCCCTATCGTGAGGGTGTGGGCTGCTGAGAAGGATTTTTTTATCGTTACCTCATACATGGCGTTTCCTTATCCCATCGGTTGAATCCTGTCAACGGGGGGTGACGGAAAGAGAAACGGTCGTGCCCTCCATTGTTTATACATGCAGGTGATCCATGAGTATCGAAGCGCTTTCAAGGATGATATCGGCCCCCGCTTCACGCAGTAATTCGTATCCGGCAAATCCCGTGAGCACCCCGATCGTATATGTCCCCGCCTCTTTTCCCGCCACGATATCCATGGGGTGGTCACCAACCATGGCAGCGTCTCTGGCTTTTGCGTCGAGCAGGTCGAGCGCCTGTTTCAGGTGGTCCGGATGAGGTTTTACCTTCCCCGCTGATTCTCTCGTGACAACAACGCCCGTATATGAACGAATTTCGGGGAAAAGATGCAGTACGGCCTCGAGGCAGTTCCTGGTTACCACGGCCGTTTTGATCCCTCTTTTTTTGAGAAGATCGAGCATTTCACAGGTGCCCTCAAAGAGTGTTCCCTGTTGTGCCCCCTCCATTTCCATCCGGCGGACGATCCGGTATGCCTCGGTTTCGAAGGACTCGCCGCGCCGCCGGTCGGTCGTCATGAGCCCTTGCTTCGCCGCTTCGATCATTTCAATGACGAAATGGTTTTCCAGGCCGTCGGGCGAAATACCATAAGCCGTCATGAGACTCCTGATGTGCGAGCGCATCGCGTTGAAGTCGACGTTCAACACGGCAAGCGTGCCGTCGAAGTCGAAGAGAATGGTATCGAGATGCTTCTCTATCATACCAGGCCCCGTTCCCGCAGATAGGTTTCTATCCGGTCGAGCCCCTCGGTTATGTTTTCCAGAGAGTTCGCGTATGACAGGCGCAGGTATCCCTCACAGTTCTCTCCGAAATCGATGCCGGGCGTGACGCCCACCTTCGCGTTTTTAAGAATATCGAAAGCGGTGCTGTAGGAATCATTGGAAAAGTGCTTGATATTCGCCAGAATATAAAATGCTCCGGTGGGTTTGACGGCGATTCCCAGACCCAGCCGGCCGAGCCGGTCCGTTATGTAATGCCGCCGCTCATTGAATATGTTCCTCATCCGCTCCACGTCCGGACCTGCCTCCCGAAGGGCGGCGACCCCGGCATGCTGGACGAAGGAGTTGGCCGATATAAAAAGATTCTGTTGAATTTTCTGTATGGGGCGCACGAATTCCGGAGGCGCTATCAGGTATCCGAGACGCCAGCCCGTCATGGCGTATGCTTTTGAAAATCCGTTGAAAACGAAAGCCCTGTCGGAAAATTCGAGAATGGTATGCTCCCGGTCCTCGTAAACCAGACCGTGGTAGATCTCATCAGAAATGACGGGGATGTCCAGAGATGCGATCTCTTTCATCCGCTCGGAGGTCAGGATATTGCCAGTGGGGTTTGAGGGTGAATTGATCATGATCGCCTTCGTCCTGACGGATATCTTTTTCCTGATCTCCCCGGCGCTGTATTGAAACCCTTCTTCCTCGAACACCTTGACCGATACCGGCAGTCCCTCGAAAAAGCGTATGAAATTGGGATAGCAGGCATAACGGGGATCGGAAATGATCACCTCGTCGCCCTTTTCAAGGAGGGCCGAGAAGAGAAGGAACATTGCCGGCGATGTTCCCGATGTGATCACCACACGGTCCGGGGTGATCGTAACGCCGTACGTGTTATGGTAATGCTCGCAGATCGCCTCGCGAAGCTCGAGCAGGCCGAGACTGTGCGTATAATGCGTGTGCCCATCCCTGATCGCCCGCCAGCAGGCTTCCTTGATGCACTCCGGTGTGTCGAAATCGGGTTCCCCGACCTCCAGATGAATGACATGCTCGCCCCGGCGCTCCATTGCCTGGGCCTTTTCAAGCACGTCCATGACGATGAAGGGCGGTATCTGTGATGCTCGATGTGAAATCATGATCTGCTCCTGATCGGTGATCGCCTGATGCGATAGATGATGGAACCTGAAAAAGCAAAAGAAACCCTTAACGGCTCCGGAACATCTTGTCAAGCATCATTCCCGGTGCCGACGGTTGCCATGCCCATGAGCGCTTCCCGTCATATAGGAGGCGTCGATGGTACGGTGTACCTGATTGTCCCTGTCGATTTCAGGAAGCTCATGATCGAAGACTGCCTTGAGAAAGGAAAGAATGATATTGAACGTGGCGCCCCAGAGGATCTCATCATTTCCGCCCGGTTCCCGGTGGATGAGACAGGGGAATTGCCATGAGACCGGTGATGTTCCATTTCCATCTCCGTGATGACTCAGAGAGAAGAAAGCGTAGTTTTCATCCCTGAAGAAGGCGGCAAGAGGAATTTCTACGACTTTTTCCACTTCCCAGTTGGGGCGGAACCGCCAGGGGGTTCTGACGAGACCGACCACGGGAAATATGACACGCGGGAAAAGGCTGAGAGTGTAAGAGGGCAGGGCTCCCAAAAACCGGACATTGAAAGGATTCAGCCGGACCTCTTCCCATGACTCACGAAGGGCGTTCGCAAGGAACAGAACGACATCCCTTTTTTCCTCACTCCGTTGCCGCAGGTATTTTCGTGACCCGCCCCGCAGCATGGGGAAAATGCCGCTGATGATGAGGTTCATGAAGATCTTATCCGCCAGGGGGTTCAGCATGCCGCCGGGCGCGCTCAGGTCCCCGCTCTGCGGCACGTTCCGGGAACGTTTTATCAGTTGAAAAACAAACTCTCCCTCCCCGGCGGTTTCGTTCTCCCTGAAAAAGAGAGGAAGCAGTACGCCGGCCGCAAGCCATCTCCTGTCGCTTGTTCTCATGGTCCGGACCCGGGAAAATTGCTCGGAGAAATCCACCGGTGCTGTTCCCAGTCGCTTCAGGATCAGTTCATGGGTCTCGTCCCGATCTGAGAGGTTGTTCGCGTTCATGTGCTGTTCCCTGACGAAAAAACGAGTATACGCTGCATATCACGGTTGCGCGTATAAAAACAAATATTCCCTGTTCATGGACGGCCTCTGCGGTACAGCGCCTCGATCCTCCGTTCGTACCAGCAGCCGCAGGGGAAGGGATCAATGAAACCGCAATGGCCGCCGTGAGGCTGGATTGACACCTTCAGGCGGGAACTGTTTCCAAGACGGCGGAAATCCTCAACGGGAATTACGGGGTCGTCCTCGGCGATGATAACGGTAACGGGGACCGTCACGGATGCGAAAGGGGCTTTGGTGAGCGTGTAGCGGTCGAAATAATCACGGTGTCCCCCGAAGTCGGAATAGCACCTGATTATCGATTCGGTGATCTCCAGAATTGAACTCATGCGGAGTTCTTTTCGAAAATCATACCGGTCGGGAAAGGCGACCTGTTTTTTTCTCAGCGACCTCTTCCATTTCATCAGAAAGTAGGAACGATAGATGAACAGGCCCTTATCAACGGCCAGTGTCGAATTGAAGGGATCAATGGGGGGACTCACGGCAACGATCTGTTCCAGGCCTTCTATGGGAGTATCTCCCTGTCGCAGTGCGATGCGGAGCGCGTAATTTCCTCCCAGTGAGAATCCGATGATATAAAAGGGATTTCCCCGGGAAAAAGTGCTGATGCGGTGCACCGCCGTCATTACTTCATCGATCAGTGCGCCGTGAAAAAGCCCCGGGTTCAGGGAATGCGTATCCCCGTGATCACGAAAGTTGAGCCGAAATATGTCATAGCCTTTCTTATAGAAGTATCTCCCCGTATGGAGCATGTAGGCGGACCCTGAATGACCTTCCCAGCCGTGAAGAAGCAGGATGAGCGGACGATCGTTGCGGTCGGGATGCTCTGAATGGTATCCCTGCAGGCGGACCCCATCCCCGCCGTCGATCACGACCGCTTTTGAAACCGCCATCATCGGGTTGGGACCGATGGTCCTGATCTTCATGCTTGCAAGGATGCTCTGGAGATGCGGATTCCGCGTCCAGCCTTTTGGATTGAATTGTTCCTCCATGGCTTGGTATAAATCATATATTACCCGTTACTGTCAACCGGGTCGGCCCGCACCTCCACCTTTCGCGAAAAAATGATCCTCACAGGCAGTCTTTTTCATGACGGTGCCGATCACGCTGAAGCCGCCGGAGTGATCGGGAAAACCGTCGCGGTCCATGAATCGATGCCCTTTGCCGTCTATTGCTTTCTGAAGCATCATGGATCGTTTGAGGAATGCCTTCTGTGCGCCGTGACAAACGGTGGTGACCGGGATACCTTGGGAGCAATGGCCTGCGCGATCTCAGGGGCCTTTCACGGTTTCGAGAAATTGCCGTCGTCATGGACCGGACTGCTTGAGAACCGGGAGTATATTGCCGGTCTCGCTGAAGGTCTCGCGGCCCGTTGCTTTAAGGCCCGGTTTTCTCGTCCGTGAGAAGCGGTTGAAGATGTTCTTTCAGATCGGCCGGCTTCATGGGTCCGGTGAGTTTCTTTCGTTCAACCCCGTTCTTGAAAAGCAGGAACGAAGGCGTTTCGGTGATGCCGAACCGTGACACGGTTTCAGGGGCGTCATCGACCTTCAGCCGGACCACCTTAATGGACCCGGCATAGGTGTGGGTCATGTATTCGAGGGCGGGGAGAGAGACCCGGCAGGATTCGCACGTGTCCGACCAGAAACAGACAAGCACCGGTCCCGGAAATGCCAGGACCTCATCGGAAAATGATCGATCCGACACTTCCACGACCGATCCCAGGTACAGGGGCGCACCGCATTTCCCGCAGATGGGGCGGTCACTGACCCGTTCTTCCGGTACCAGGTTCCTGGTCCCGCATTCCATGCACCGGATGATCAGTTCATCAAGAGCAGCACCGCAGCGGCCGCACCGGGGGGTGTTGCTCAGGTGCTCGGGAACGATCCGGTTCTTCTGACCGCATCTCAGGCATCTGATAATGAATTCATTCTGCTTCATGGTGTCCCGTCCTGAAAGGCAACGAAGACCACTTGTATCGGTTTCCGGCGTTGGTTATTGCGATCAGATAGAAATTTTTATTGTGCCACCCCTTCCGAGAATATCATGAAGATGTATATATCCCGCCAGGCGGCCGTCAGCATCCAGGACGGCAAGGGTGGTGATCTCATCACGCTGCAGTACTTCGATGGTTTCCGCCAGTGACGTGTTCTGATCAATGGTTTTTGGAGCTCTCGTCATGAGCTGGTCAACAATTGCTTTTGAAAAGTCGGTGCCCTTCTTGACGAAACGCCGCACGTCCCCATCCGTCAATATTCCCAGGAGCCTCTTTCCCTCATCGACCACGAGGACAAAACCGAGGTTCTTTTCGTCGATTTTTTCTATCGCCGCCAGGGACGGTGTTCCCGAGAGAACCAGAGGCATTCGATCGTCGCTGATCAT
Organism: Deltaproteobacteria bacterium; assembly: GCA_016933965.1. Taxonomy (NCBI): domain Bacteria; kingdom Pseudomonadati; phylum Myxococcota; class Myxococcia; species Deltaproteobacteria bacterium. Next base: position 22,464 of record JAFGTS010000026.1, read on the forward strand.
GCAGTCCTTTACCGACGCCATCAGGCGCTGCCCGAGATACCCGCCGGGATGAAATCTGTAAAAGTCCCGTTCACTGAAATTCTTTTTCTTGACGAGCGCGACCGCGAGGGCATCCCCCATGGCAAGCGTGGCCGTGGAGCTTGATGTCGGGGCCAGACCGAAGGGGCAGGCTTCCCTGGCCACTCCCACGTCGATGGCCACGTCACTCATGGTGGCCAATGACGACGATCTCTTGCCGGTAAAGGCAATAACCGGAATCCCGATATCCCTGATCCGTGAAATAAGGATATTTATTTCCATCGTTTCACCGCTGTTTGAGATCGCCAGGAGGACATCGTCGCGGTGAACGATTCCCAGGTCTCCATGCATGCCTTCCACAGGGTGGAGGAAGAGGGCAGGTGTACCGGTGCTCGTCAGGGTGGCCACGATCTTTTTCCCGATCAGGCCTGATTTTCCAATACCCGTCACGATCACCCGGCCCTTTGAACGGAAAATGAGGTCCACGGCCTTTGAAAAGTGGTCATCAAGTTTTTCTATGAGGTTGAGAATGCTTTCCGCCTCTATTTTCAGGACGTCACGGGCATTCTGTAATATTACGGTGTCATCCGTCATGGGTTGATCACATACTCCCGGGAATGTAGACTCGTACATATCACGTGCATGGTGTTGAATCAACAGTAAGATGGGTAATAGTCATGCGCCGGCACCGGCATGCGGTGCGGCCGGAGCGATGTCCCCCGGAAGCGCTACACCTTCGTTCTCACCTGATGTGGACCTGCTCCACCCAGTGTTCAAGTTTTTTTCCTATTACCTGAAGCTCGTCGCTGGAAAGGGATTCTTCATGCATGAAAGAGGGATCAACGGTTTTTGAAGGTATGAATTTCTGGAGCACCAGGCGGCGGGCTCCCGAAACAAGCCTTCCGATGCTGAGCAGGTCCCGGCGGGTGAGGAGTGAGCGTACTACGGTCGTGCGGAATTCATAATCAATTCCTGAGGCCATGACGGTCTCTATGCTTTTCCGAATGTCCGCCTTGGTTACTTTTACCCGCGCGACCGATTCATATTTGGCCAGGGGGGCCTTCACGTCCATTGACAGAAAGTCGATGAGGCCCTTATCGATCAGTTCCGCGATTACAGCGGGACGGGAACCGTTCGTGTCGATCTTTATGATGTAGCCCATCGACTTGATCTCCTTTATGAAATCGACAATGTCGCCCTGCAGTGTCGGTTCTCCTCCCGTCACTGAAAGGGCGTCCAGTTTGTTCCGCCGTCTGTCGAGGAAGGAGAGTACGTCGGGAACGGGAACTAGATCACCGAAGAGCTCGGGAAGCACGAGCTCGGGATTATGGCAATAGGGACACCGGAAATTACAGCGGCGCGTAAATAGAACGGCACAGATCTTCCCGGGGAAATCGATGAGGGAGAATTTTTGCAGCGCGGCGATTTCCATTGTCATACTTTGAAAACGGTACGAGAAGCGAATTCCGCCTGCTTACCCTTGTTCCATTGTTTCACGGGCCGGAGGTAACCGACGACGCGGGTGAATACTTCGCAGGATTCACCGCAGGTGGGGCACGTCTCCTGTTCACCCTTCAGATACCCGTGATTCTGGCAGACGCTGAAGGTGGGAGAAAAGGTAAAATACGGCAGGTGATACTGTTCGCATATCCGCCGGACCAGTACCTTGATGGCCGATGCATCGTCTATCCGCTCACCGGCGTAGATGTGAAACACCGTTCCCCCGGTATAGCGGGTCTGAATGTCATCCTGCAGGTCGAGGGCCTCAAATATGTCATCCGTGTAATTCACCGGCAATTGCGTTGAATTGGTATAGAATACCGATGATGCACCGCCGTCACCGTTGGCGGTCGACAGGATGATATCGGGATACCGTTCCTTGTCCTTGCGGGCAAGGCTGTGTGACGTTCCCTCTGCCGGGGTCGCTTCAAGGTTGTAGTTGTTTCCCGTTTCTTCCTGAAACTCGAGGAGCTTGTCACGCATGAAATCAAGAGTCTCTCTGGTGAATTCGAGTCCTTCCGGGTCGGCGATCGATTTTCCGAGGAAATTGAGGCAGGCCTCATTCATTCCCACGAGGCCGATCGTGGAAAAATGGTTTTTCCAGTATTCTCCGAAACGCTCCTTCATGTGACGGAGATAATACTTCGTATAGGGATAGAGGTTTCCATCGGTGAACTTTTCGAGTACCTTGCGCTTCGTTTCCAGGCTTTCCTTGGCCATGACCATAAGTTTCGTGAGACGTTCCCGGAACTCTTCCTTTGTCCCGGACAGGTAACCGATCCGTGGCATGTTCATGGTGATGACGCCGATGGAACCGGTCAGGGGATTGGAACCGAACAGACCGCCCCCCCGCTTTACCAGTTCGCGGTTGTCTATTCTGAGCCGGCAGCACATGCTGCGAGCGTCTTCCGGGCTCATGTCCGAATTGATGAAATTCGAGAAGTAGGGGACACCGTATTTTGCGGTCATTTCCCACAGGTTGTCGAGGTGGGGGTTATCCCATTCGAAGTGTCGGGTGATGTTGTAGGTCGGTATGGGAAATGTAAAAACGCGTCCCTTCGCGTCACCCTCAGCCATCACCTCCAGGAAGGCCTTGTTCAGTATGTTCATCTCTTCCTGGAAATCCCCGTAGGTTTCCGTGAGTGGAACACCGCCGATAATGACGTTCTTGTCGGTGTAGTAGGGAGGAACCTCGATGTCGAGGGTCACGTTCGTGAAGGGTGTCTGAAAGCCGACGCGGGTCGGGACGTTGATGTTGAATATGAACTCCTGAAGGGCCTGTTTGACCTCGTTATAGGTAAGGTCATCGTATCGTATGAACGGTGCGAGGAGGGTGTCGAAATTCGAGAATGCCTGTGCCCCCGCCGCCTCACCCTGCAGGGTGTAAAAAAAGTTGACCACCTGTCCCAGTGCGCTGCGAAGATGTTTCGCAGGCTTGCTTTCAACCTTTCCGGATGCCCCCTTGAACCCTTCAAGAAGCAGGTCGTAGAGGTCCCATCCCACGCAGTAAACGGACAGAAGGCTCAGGTCATGGATATGAAAATCACCGTTGTGCTGGGCCTGTCGTATCTCGTCAGGATATATTTTATTCAACCAGTACACCTTGCTGACTTCGGACGAGACATAATTATTGAGGCCCTGCAGGGAATAATCCATGTTGCTGTTCTCATTGATCTTCCAGTCCATCTTCTGAAGGTACTGGTCAACCAGGTCCACCTCCATCTTGTTCGCTATTTCACGGAGCCGGGCATGCTGGTCTCGATAGATGATATAGGCCTTGGCGGTTTTTCGGTATGATGAGTTGAGAAGAGCGTCTTCCACGATGTCCTGAATTTCTTCGACGGTCATGATCTTGTCGTCAAAGAGTTTTTCAGCGAGAGTCAGGACCCTTATGGTCAAGCGCTGGGCGTCCTTTTCACTGAACTCACCGGTTGCTTCTCCCGCCTTTGCTATGGCATTCGTGATCTTCGAAGCATCAAACTTGACCAGACGGCCATCGCGCTTCCTGATTTTGGTATGCATGGCTTCCCTCCAGATGAGCCCTCAACTGTACGCCCGACCACAATATATAGTGCAGACATGCTAATACTAATACTATATGTAGTCAAGAAAAAATTTTCCTGGTGACCGGATATCTCTTAAAATGCTTGACTATGCGCCGCACATCGTACTATGGAATACCGAACACAGACACCAGGAGGGGCTCCTTCCGTGATTCCGAGATATTCGAGAGATGAAATGACCGCCATCTGGAGTCCTGAAAATCGATTCAGGAAATGGCTTGACGTGGAGATCCTCGTCTGCGAGGCACTGGCGGAAAAAGGGCTTATACCACCGGATGCGATGAAAAACATTCGGGAACACGCAGGTTTTGACGTTTCACGGATTGATGAAATAGAAAAAACGGTCAAACACGATGTCATCGCTTTTCTCACGGCCGTTTCGGAGCGGGTAGGGCCCGACGCCCGCTTTATCCACATGGGGCTGACATCATCGGATATTCTCGATACTTCCTTCGCGGTTCTGCTGAAGGAGGCATCCGATATATTGCTCCGCGACGTGGACGACGTTCTGGAGATACTGAAGGACCGGGCTCAGGAATTCAAGAACACGCTGATGATGGGCAGGTCTCACGGCATTCATGCCGAACCGATAACCTTCGGCCTGAAAATGGCCCTGTGGTTTCAGGAGATGGAACGAAACAGGATTCGTCTCGCCGCGGCGCGTGGATCGATCGCCTGCGGGAAAATAGCGGGTGCCGTGGGAACCTATTCGTTCATCGACCCTTCCATTGAAGAATACGTGTGCCGGAAACTCGGGATCACCCCGGCGCCGATCTCCACGCAGGTCGTCCAGCGGGACCGGCATGCCGAATTCTTTTCAGCCTGTGCCATCACCGCCTCTTCCATTGAAAAGTTTGCGACGGAAATACGGCACCTCCAGAGGACCGAGGTGCGGGAAGCCGAGGAGTATTTTTCACCCGGGCAGAAAGGGTCCTCCGCGATGCCTCATAAACGCAATCCCGTTCTGTCGGAAAACCTGACGGGGCTGGCGAGGCTCATGCGGTCCTACGCCCTGGCGGCTATGGAGAACGCGCCGCTGTGGCACGAACGGGACATAAGCCACTCTTCCGTGGAACGGGTGATCGGACCGGACGCGACGATACTTCTCGACTTCATGCTGTACCGTTTTGCCGGTGTAATAAAAAATCTGGTGGTGTATCCCGAAAGGATGCTGGAAAACCTGAACCTGACCCGTGGCGTCGTTTTTTCACAGATGGTTCTCCTGAAACTCGTTGAAAGCGGAGTGTCCCGGGAAGATGCCTATGCCATGGTACAACGCAATGCCATGAAGTCCTGGAACGAAGGACGTCAATTCAGGGACCTGCTGCTTGAAGATGAAGAAGTGCGGTCCCGTCTGTCCGCCGAGGATATTGACCATATCTTCAGAACGGAAAATTTTCTGGGCCATATCGACTATACCTTTGAAAAGGTCTTCGGGAAGGGGTCATGAAAAAGAACCTGTTGTGGATCGCGGCGATTCTTTGTTTTTCCTTTTCGGGCTGTGTGGTCATCGGGGGGTATGCCGACATGGCGCGGAACATCTCCCTTTCGGAGGAGTACCATGCAGTCCTGGCAAAATGGACACGGGGAAAAACGCTCTATTCACAGTTCGAAACGAAGATCCGCCTGGTTGCGACCTGTGTGACGGGGGAATTCATGGAGGCATATATCGCAGAGAACACCAGGCTGTATAATGAAACGGACCGGGCCGCGGTTGAGCGCATGGAAGGTTTTATAAGGGACGATACGGGAGTTCTTGAGATCGTCTTTTATGCCTCGTCACCGAAGGAGGAAGTGAACGACTTCGCCTCGACGCCGTCCTCGTGGGTCGTTTTTCTGCAGACCACCGACGGAGAGAGGTTGGATCCCGTTGAAATCCGGGAAATCAAAGACATAACACCACAGGTGGAAGCATTCTTCCCCTATGTTCAAAAGCGATACGGAAAATTTTACAGCCTGCTGTTTCAACGACCGCAACCCACCGATACCTGCGAAGGGATCCTTGTCTTCACCGGCGTCGTGGGCCGGATTGAGTTGTCCTGGTGATGATCAGGGGGGGCGACGCTCAGCGGCCAGGGGGCGATGCGACGTGTGCCCGTGAGGGAACATTCTCGAGAACATATTGATCGGAAACGGAGAGCGACGGAGTGGAACGCGAGATTCATTACCTGATGGAAAGCGACGAAGAGACCCTTCGCCTTGAAATGAAAACCGACCGGGAACGGGTGAAAACACAGGCTCAATGGTGCGGTATCGGTCCGGGGCAACGGGTTCTTGATCTCGGTTGCGGGACCGGGAAAACGACCTCTATCATTCATGAACTCGTGCAACCGGGCGGGTCCGTTGTGGGAGTCGACGGTTCACGGGAACGGATAGCCTACGCTGAAAAACAGTACGGGGCTCATGAAGGAATTGAGTTTCATTCCTGCGACCTGACGGGGCTCCTCGAAGATCTCGGCGAATTCGACGTAATATGGATGCGCTTTGTGCTCGAGTATTTTCGACATGAAAGCGCCGGGATAGTGCGGAACCTGAAACAATGCTTGAAACCGGGGGGGGTGTTGTGTCTGCTCGATCTCGACCACAACTGCCTGAATCATTATGAGCTCAGCCCGAGGCTTGAGGACATACTTGGGAAAATAATCGGTACCCTGGAACGTAAATACAATTTTGATCCCTATGCCGGACGGAAATTATACTCCTATCTGTATGACGAAGGCTTTGAAGAGATCGAAGCCCATATCATGGCGCATCACCTGATATACGGTGAAGTTCGTGAAGAAGATGCCTTTAACTGGGTAAAAAAGATCGAGATGGTCGCCCGCGCGGCGGGTGCTCTCTTTGACACGTACCCCGGGGGGTTCGAGGGGTTTACAGGCGATTTCGAGGAATTCTTCTACGATCCCCGCCGGTTCACCTATTCTTGCCTTATTCTGTGCAAGGGCCGCATGCCGAAATAGTAGAGAGCTGCCTCAGCAGGCACTTACGCGGGTTGCTCGTTCCGTCTGCAGTGCGTCTCGGCTTTGTGCATGTATCGATGGAAGAATTCAGGCTGTCTGAACTTCTTTTTTTCTGCAGCCCCCTGGCGGTGACATTTGTAAAGTCAGATTTGACGACTTCGTAAAAAGTCCATATGCTTCGTTGCGCTTCACCCTTCGTCACTGCGACGTACGAAAAAGTACGTCTCACTTCTCAGGATTCGCACGCCTTGCCTCTGGAACTTTTTACAAAGCCGCCCCATCTGCTCGGGTATTTCGACTTTTTACGAGATCATCAAATTTATTTTCGGTAAAGAGACGGATACAGGCATCGACGACATCCGAGTCATAAAGGATACCGCGGTTTTCCGTTATCTCCTTAATAGCCATTTCTATTCCCAATGCCGGGCGATAGGGGCGGTGGCTGCTCATGGCCTCCACCACGTCCGCAACGGAAAGGATCTTCGCTTCCATCAGAATATCTTCGCCGCTGATTCCATTGGGGTATCCCGATCCATCGAGCCGCTCATGGTGCTGCAGGACGATCCTGGCAACGGGATGGGTGAACTCGATATTTTTGAGAATATTGAACCCCACTTCCGGGTGTGTCTTTATGAGGGTGAATTCCAGATCGTTCAGCTCTATGGGTTTACTGAGAATTTCGGCAGGTACATACATTTTGCCGATGTCGTGAATCATAGACGCCATCTGAATTCCCTTGACGGTATCCAGCGGGAGATTCATTTCTTCCCCTATGGCGCCGGCGATAAGCGCCACGCGTTTCTGATGGCCGGCCGTATAGGGGTCCCGTGATTCGACGATTTCCGACATGGCGTCTATGGTGCTCTGAAGGGTCATCTGCAGAATATCATAATTCTTCTTGAGTTCTGATACATCCTTCAGACTTCCCACGAGGCCGGTCATCCTGCCGTCGTCGTCGAAGTTCGGTGCGCCGCTGATATTAAATACATGTTCCTTGCCCTGCTTGTCGATAAACCGTCCTGTCACGTCCTTGAAAATTTCCCTGTTCTTCGCCCGGGAAAGGACTTTTGTGAGATAGGGCCGATCCTCTTCGCAGATGATGTCAAGCAGCCGCTTTCCGATCAATTCCTCCGTTGAATACAGCAGTATTCTTTCGGAAACGGGATTTATGTAAGTTATGACACTGTCGGCATCGAGCGTGTAAATGATGTCCGGCGAGTTTTCTCCCAGGGCGCGGAACCGGGCTTCACTGTTCTTGATCTTCCGGTACGACCGGGCATTGTTGATACTGATGCCGACCTGCGGGGCTATTCCCATGAGCAGGTTCAGATCGCTCTGGCTCAACTGCCTCTTGGAGCGGATGTTATCAACACCCAGGACCCCCTCAGATCGCCCCTCGAAAATAATAGGAACGCAGATAAATGATTGGACACCCATGGCCCGGACGAAGTCGAGGCTCTTTTTGGAAATAATGGTTTCTATTTCCTCAATGTCGTTGATGAGAAAGGGGATCTGGTTCTTGAATGAAAGCACGAACTGGCCCCGGGAAGAGGGTTTGTCAAGGTGGAAGCTGATCATTCTCAGAAACTCTTCCTGTTCCGCATTGTAACCGAAACCGGCCACATAGACCAGCCTGGTCCGTTCTTCGTTGGCCAGCATGATCATGCCGCGGTCGAAATCGAGACGTTTTCCGAGGAGTTCCATGATGTACGGGAGCAGCTTGTCCATGTCGAGGATGCTCGCCGTGGCCTGACCCACTTCCTGTATCAGGAGGGCATTGTCGTAGCTTGTATTGACCCGTTCAAGAAGGTCCCCCGCGAGATCGCCCTTATTGATTATGGAAGTCTGGATTTCAGACTTTTCGAGGTATACGGCGTGCGCGTGAAGAGACGTCACCAGGATGGTGCAGAGCAGCGCCACGATGAGCGTGTTGATCGGCGTATGCGAAAAAAGCAGGATGGCGCAGATAAGAACGCTGAAAACAGTGGCGTAATTTCTCAACCGTTTCCAGAGCAGGAAGGCCGGCTGTTCCCAACTGATGATATAGCGGCAGGCATCGGCGTTTTTGTGGAGGCACTCGGGATGCTCGATCTTGGCGTACTCACCGGTGAAGAGCTTCGGGATGGATTCAAAAATTCCCATCCGGTTTTCGCACTGATAAGGTTTTTCATCAACATCCGGGCCCGGCTTCACGGTGAGTTCCATCTTGTTGCTTGCCAGTTTCTTCGCTGAAACGGTACAGGCCCTGCTGAAGATGGGATAAAGCTTTTCCATCACCGAAAGCGCCGCAACGGGTGTCACGAAGCTCAAAGCATACTGCTGTGCCGCGAGCCCTGACTTTGACAGCGCCGAATAACGGCCCGCTTCCCGGGCGATGTCGGCGTCGCCCGTTTCGATGACGAGCCGTTCATAAAACCGGTCCACCTGGCCCTGAGAGAACCAGTGCCCCTCATCATCGATCTGATAGCGCTTCATTCCGGCATAATCAAGGATCGGTTCAAGGTGAATGTCCGGATAATGTGTGTTGATGTATTCAACGAAGAACTTGATGATCCGTGTGCTGTAAAGGGGGGGATTCTCCATCATCTGAAAAACTTTTCCATTATAAGCTTAATGAAAATCCTGGCGTTCGTCTTAAGCCGTTCACGCATGTACTCGATAAAGTCTCTACCGTATTGAGAATTAATAATCCATAACAAATATTGTTTTTCATAGGGTATCTCTCCTTTTTCGAGGTACGTGTGAGGGAATATGGTCAACGCCGGGTTTTCGACATGACACTTCTCGATCAGTAATTGTGCCGCCGTTGAAAGGATATCCCACGGGGTATCGACCGGTTCGGTAATGATGATCTTTACTCCGTTCAGAAGTTCCGAGAGGTTCAGGCCGAGGTCCGATCGGTTCACGATCATCAGGGCCGCGTGCCGGTCCCCCTTCAGGAGCGAAAAGGCCTTCCAGCGACGAATGAGTCCGTGCCGTTTGTATAACTTTTCAATGGAATCACCATTACCGCCTCCGTAGTTTTCCAGATCCAGGCAGGAAAGCAGGAGACCGCCGGAATGGTGCCGGTAAAACCGTTCGATTTCATTCATATCCGATGGGACAAACTCCCGGAGGGTCCATTCGGGAGGCAGCTCTTTCCGGGCCGGCTGTTGTTTGAAGTTTTTATAGGCAAAGAGATCGAGCGAGCATATCCGGGGATTTCCCGTATCACGCACGAAGGCGCCGAAAAACATATCCATAAAACGGTTTTTCGGCTGGTAATAGAACATGGTGTGATTCATCCTGACCGAGTGGAACAGGTGAAGACCGCTCAGATAGTTCATCAGTTGCTTGATGACGTGCACGCCCGTGTGCTTGGTGAAGGGCAGTATGGGGCGGGCGGCAAGGTGATGAACAAGCCATGCCCGTTCATAGGCCCGAACCATTGATACGTGGCCGTAAATCTTGCCGCTCCTCTGATAGGTGAAATGCGTGGCCACCTCCGATTCGCGGTTGTAAAGGCGCTCGTATATTTTCTTGAACTCGGTACGGTAGGATTGGAGGGACTGGTATTTTTTGGGGTAAATGAATCCCGTGTCAAAAAAGAATTCCCAGAGGGCGTTCATGTCGATCGTGTCGGAAATATGCACATGGGGATCGATGGCGTGCACGAGGATGTTGCTGAAAAGGTTATATGTCCCCACGTTCATATCAAGAATGACGAAACCGCATCGTACGCCGGACCGCTTCATTTCACGACGGTATACGACCTGTGCCGTGCACTGAAGGTGGAGAGAGCCCGGGAAGGAAATGGTCAGCTCCGGTATGATCAATCCGGGCATCAGCACGCTTTCGTCCGTCGCCTCATGGACGGAGAATCCCGTGGTCGATATATCGTATATGTCTCGCTTTATCTGTTTCCCGAAAAATGGGTGATCAAAGGTAATATACGGCGAGGGCGAGAGACGTATCCTCGGGTTGCGCACCTTTCTTTTTTTGTGTCTCTGTATTTGAAGCGCCGCCGGGACGAGGACCATATCACGGGCCAGGTGGCCGTCTGTCTGGCGGGTCACCCGGCAGGTTCCGGAGAAGATGACGATATTGTCCTGATACAAACGGACGGTGACCTCGTTGTCGTTATCAAACCAGTGAAATGAGGACGGTTCCTGGGGAACCAGATGGACACGAAATGCCAGGGGACTGAAATCAACAAGGACCCCCTGGGCGCTGAACCCGCTCTGCAGGAGTTCCACCGAGATGTCGGAACAACCATATCTTTTGATTCTGCGTTTTCCGGCGGAAAAGACCCGCTCCGGGATATCGATCGTAAAGGATTCTTCGTTGACATCCCGGACCGAGATGGGCACGCAGATAACCGATTGGCCGTCGGGGATGAGAAGGTTCTGCATACGGTGACGGGCGGCGTCGAAGGTTCCTTCGGACGCCCACCTGCAGGTGATCGCCGAGTCCATGCACGGTTCCGGACGGGCCCGAACAAGAAAATCTTCCTCATATTTCGCATCTTTCAGATGAACGGAAACAAAACCACTCGTGAAATGAAGATGATTTATGATATTGATCAGTTTTTTGCTGTCGATCGTTTTTGAATTCGGGATATTCTCGATCAGTTCACGGTGTTGAAACACCATGCTGGACGAAGCCGCCGGTTCGGATGTCCCCTCGACTTTTTTGACGGCAACGGGAAAAGGCTTAACTTTCTTGTGGACGCTCATTCAAACCCTTCCCTGCGGCGTGATGAAAATGCCCCCTCTGCACATTTCCTCTTACACTACATATTGTGTTCATCTATAATACGAATACTATATGTAGTCAAGGTAAAATTTGCCACAGGATCAGGTTGGTGAAGAATGAAGGTAAGAGAGATAATTCAGCCTTCCTTGGGTTCCTCAAGGCCGGTTCCGCCGCGTCTGTCCGGCGGAACCGGCAGGGATTGTTTCAAAAAGATCCGTGTCCGGGTGACGGGCCGCTATGAATTGACGACTTCCTTCAACTTGCGTGAGCATTTGAAGGTGACAACCCTGCGGGCATCCAGCATGAGTTCCTGTCCGGTCTGGGGATTTCTTCCCTTTCTCGGGGTCTTGCTCTTCACGGTCCACTTTCCGAAGCCCGATATCAGAACGTCATGCCCGTTCTCGAGCTCCTTTTTCATCAGATCGAAGACGCTTTCAACCAACTCGGCGCATCGTTCCTTGGAAAACTTCGTGTTGGCGTGAAGATTCTTAACGAGTTCGGCTTTTGTAAGGGTCATTTCGATTTCCTTTCATTTTTTATAATAAACTCTTTGACCGCCGCTCCTTCAGGAGCCCGGCCCACAGCCGTTCTTTTCAAGGGAACTTATCGTGACTGCAAGACCTTGCCGATCGTCATGATCTCCGCTTCTTTCGTACCTTCATATAGTTCAAGGATCTTGGCATCCCGATACCATTTCTGAACTTTATATTCATCGATGTATCCGTATCCTCCGTGGACCTCGACAGCGGCGTTCGCACAGAAAACGGCCGTCTGTCCACCATAGTACTTGGCCATGGCCGCTATATGAAAATCCGGCGTTCCCTGGTCCACCAGCCAGGCGGATTTATAGACAAGATTTCTCAATGCCTCGACCCTGATGGCCATTTCCGTCAATTTCTGCATGGTGATCTGGTAGGCTCCGATCGGTTTGCCGAAGGCGGTACGCTCTCCGGAATAGCGGACGGCTTCGTCCAGGCAGCCCTGGGAAAGACCGAGAGCCTGTCCGGCAACCATGATCCTCGTGATATCGAAGAAATGCATCAACTGGTAGAAACCCTGTCCCTCATCTCCGATAAGATTTTCCTGAGGAACGCGAACCTCTTCAAGGGCGATCTCAGCGGTGTCGCTTGCCCGGATACCCATTTTCCCATGTATCTTTGTCCGCGTTATGCCCGGTGCGTCGGCGGGTACGATGATCTGGCCGAAGCTCCTGTGAATCTTTCCGGCATCGGGGTTCGTGATACACTGGCAGACCATGAAATCGCAGACGGTACCGTTGGTGATGAACATCTTGTTTCCCGTAATGACATAATCTGAACCGTCCTTGACGGCCCTGGTTTTATACCCCGCCACATCGGTGCCGGCGTTGGGTTCGGTATAGGCGCCGGCGCTGACCTGGTCACCGCTGCACACGGGGGGGAGGTAGGTCTTTTTCTGTTCCTCGGACCCAAAATAGTAAATGGCTTCACAGCCGAATCCGGCTGCCACTATGTTCAGACCGATACCCATATCGATCCGCGAAAGCTCTTCCGTCACGATGGCATTTCCAAGAATCCCCACTCCGGCGCCGCCGTATTCTTCAGGGATCCACGCCCCGACGAGACCGTTTTCGGCGGCCTTTTTTCGAAGCTCGGGCGTGTATTTCTCTTCTTCATCACATTCCTGTGAATGAGGGGCTATCTCAGCCTGGGCGAACCTGAACGCCATGTCCTTCAACATTCTCATTTCTTCAGTCAGCGCGAAATCCATGTGAAACCCTCCTTGTCGGCTCTTTAGAGAAGTGCAATCATCGACATCTTCATAGAACGCCTGAAAACAGATTGCGCGAATCCTCAGGAATGAGACATACTTTACGTACGTCGCAATGACGAAGGATAAAGCTCAACGCACCGTGCGGGCTTTTTATGAAGTTGTCAATAATTAAAATTTATTCAGATGGTTATATTGGTTTCAGGTATTTTTTGTCAATAGAAAAATGTGCCGGTTTTAAAAAAGATGTAATCCAGAATGGAGACAGGTGCTTTATGCCTTGGCGGTTTGATAGGACATCCTGCCAGGCGGGAGAATATCGACACGGGACACCTCCTTCCACAAAAATGCGGGCAGTGATTATTACAATATTCTGTAAAGCAATTATGAATAAAAATACTTGACTTGGTTCGGAAGGTACGATACCTTCGTACCCATTCACACGTAAAAATAGTTGATATAGTGTAAGGACACCAAGGAAAGCATGATTGTAATCAAGGGTGACGTTTATTTAACAACCGCCGATGCGGCGCGTGAACTGGGGGTTTCGACAAAGACAATTCGAGCTTACATACAAAAGGGAATTATTCCAGAACCACCAACCATAACGTATGGTATCAGAAAGATCAGGCATTTCACAAAAGAGTATTTGAAAGATGCCGCCCGGCAAATAGAGAGATACAGGCAATGATATTAATGATTGAAATCGCGGCGCGGATGGAATAACCTTAAAGTCAACAACCTTAATCATCATCGATTTTGAGGAATGCCAGGGGGATAGAAAAAGAGTGACGTCTGAAAGAGAAATATCATCGACGGAGAGATTGCTTGACGTTATAAAAAACGGCAAGGGATCAGGTGAGCCGGCTCAACCGGAAGGGGGGCGAGGGGTTTCAACGCCCGGTCCTTCCGGGAAGACGAAAGCGTCAGCCGCTGATGCTGTTACCATAGGCATCGATCTTGGGTACACAGAGTTGCGGATGGTCAAGGTTGCGGCTGTGGGGGGTGAATTGAGGCTTCTCGATTGCAGGAGAATCCCGTATCCTGAGGATATGGACCGGGACAGCCCACGGTTTCCCCCTTTTCTCAGAAAGTCCATCGAAAACTTCCAAGATAACGCAAAGAATGTTCATCTTTGGGCAATTATGCCGTCGGCACCGGTTGAGGTGCAGCATATCCGCGTTCCACGGATGGCAAAGAAGAAGGTTGAAAACGCCGTTTATTTCATGGCTAAGAAAAACACCCCCTTTGATGAAAGGAACACCATATTTGATTATGAGATTCAGGGTGAAGTAAAAGAAGGCGGGCTCGATAAGATTGCGACACTGGCTTATACCGTTCCGAAAGAAGATGTCGAAAAGGCTGAGGATGTTTTTAAACGAGCGGGTATTTCTCTCAACGGGCTGACGATTGCACCCTTTGCAACGCAAAATATTTTTAAAACGAACTGGATTCCTTCACTCAGCAAAACCGTTGCGAGTCTCTATATCGGCAGGGATTGGTCCCGGATCGATATTTTTTCAGGTGGCAATTTTGTTATGACCCGGGGTATCAAAGCCGGGATCAACAGCATGATCGAATCCGTTGCGGATGAGTTCAGCGACCGGCAAAAGAAAATCAGCTTTGAACAATTCAATGTGGAAAAAGAACAGGAAGACAGAGAACAGGCGGCAACGCTGTCAATAGATGAGGCTCGCGAGATACTGTTAGGCCTGGGTTCAGATTCACCGCTTCTGCCTGACTTGATTGCCCGCCTGGGTTTGACGGAGACCGATGTCTTCGACCTGGTTAAGCCGGCCCTGGAGCGGCTTGTACGCCAGATTGAGAGAACGTTTGAACATTACATGTCAACCATCGGAACCGAGCGAATCGATGTAATCTTTGTGTCCAGTGCAATGGGCGTATATATGCCTATTATCGAATACATTGGAGAGCAACTCGGCGTGGAAAGCGATGTTCTTGATCCCATGAGTCCGGAAAATTCCCATGTAAAGAATCTGACAGCCGACATGTCCGTATCGGAACGGAGTGTCTTTGTCCCCGCATTGGGGTTGGCGCTTTCCGACGATGATTGGACCTTGAATCAAATATTTACGTATAAAGACAAGAAAAACCAGGCGTTCATAAGATATGTCAATTTCGCCGTCATGGGTGTCTTCGCCATCGTTATGCTTGTCAGTTTCGGTTATTTTATGTGGCTCAATTCCGCCGCGGACCAGAAAAAAGCAGTTATCGCACAATACAATCAGCAATTAACGGAAGATGTCAGGATCGATGAGACATCGATCATGGAAATGGTGAATCAGATACGGGGGGAACGGGAAGCGATAAAGATTTTCAAGTCGCGGTATGTCGGTATGGCTACGATCAGCGAGTTATCTTCCTTGACGCCTTCCAACATACGCATTTTGAAACTGCGATCGGGAATTTCGGAACAGCAGAACGAAGCCGGGCAGAAAGGGGCAACCGGTCTGGAAATCAGCGGTGTTGTTCTCGGAGAACCCGCGACCCTGGGCTCTCTCCTGGCTAACTATATATTTACCCTTGATGATTCGCCGATGTTTGACGAACCAAGAATAAGCAGCAAAAAAGAAGACGTGTTTGAAGGGAGCCAAGCGCTTCATTTCACCTTGTTTGTAAAAGTTATTTAACAGAAGACGCAGGGTAGGACATCATGAAGAGATCATTCGGCAGGGAGTATACCAAGGGAACGACACTTTTTCTGATCTGTGCCGCTCTCCTGGTTATTGTTCTTTTCTTTTTTCTCTGGATAGCACCGCTTCAGGACTCTCTGGCGGTCCTTGATGAAGAGATTGCCGTCGCAAAAGCGCGGGTCGATATTCAAGAAAAGATACGTCCCCTCTATGCCAAACTTGCCGAAAAAGCAAAATCAGATGAATCAGCGAGACTTCCGCTTCCGAAGAAAGAATCACTTCCGAAACTCAGGATAGAGTCCATTCTTCCAGCCTTTTCGGAGATTGCAAAAAAACATGACATGAAAATCGAATCCTTTAATCCTGTTATAGAAGCACTCGATCAGACCCCGGGGAGGCTTCGCGTGGATATGAGTATTGTAGGGAATTTTTTTGATTTCAGAGAGTTGCTTGTTGACATGGGTGCAGTTCCTTATGTTGAAAGCATCGAGGAAATTCAGATTGAACGGGCAGACACCATGAAAAGAATAAATATGAAGGTCTGGCTCCTGGTTTCATGAGAAATACTGATACATAATGAATGGTTCACATTAAATAAACATATAAAACTAATACATTGGGTCGAAAATGATAGAAAAAATAAAAGAACTGGGGATGAGGGAAAAGGTAGTCATCGTTGTACTCCTGGTAGTTGTAGTGTACGGCCTCTATGTGTTTTTTTCTGGTCATTTCGCCACGCGACCGGGGAGCGGTGGTACTACTTTGACTGACAGGGGGGTGCCGAATATCGAAAAAATAACATCACAGGTGACCCAGGTTTTAGCCGAGGATCAAGACGCCATGATTGATGCGTATATTGTTGCCAGGGCAGAAACAGAATGGGAAACCGATCCCTTCTATCTGGGTAAATCGCCATTGGCGGGCATCACTCTGACTTACAGCGGCTTTATCGAATATAGAGGAAAGGCACTGGCGATCATAAATAATGTTGAATATGAGATTGGTGATGAATTGGTATCAGGGGGGTATTTCGTGAGAAAAATTACCCCCGGTGAGGTACTTATCGAAGATATGGGGAAGCTTGAAACAATTACCGTTCCGTTTGCCGAAGAGTAGCCGGAACAGGATTGTAGGCGCATCCCTAACGTCTTTATGGAGGGGACGATCTTGAAAAGATGTACGGATACAAAATGGCTGGTCGTGGTATTGCTGTGCGCCTCTATGGCGGTATTCCTGCTTGTGGCGGGCTGCAATAAGGATCTGGAGGTCAAAAAGGATCCTTTCTTTGAGAAGTGGCGCCTGGAAGCCGCGAAATCACAGGGGACTTCTCCGGCACCACGTGAGCGTTCTCTGGATACGTCGGAACTGGCCGCTCTTGCAGAGGATGAGTCGGTATCCCACGAGCGGGCGATGCCGACCAACCGGGTCACGCTGAAGATGAGAAATGCCAGTGTTGATGTCGTAATGCGCGCTCTGGCCCGTGCGGCCAATCAGAACCTGCTCATAAAATCCGATGTCAAAGGTGACATCAGCGTGGACTTCCGTAATGTCCCCTGGAACGAGGCATTCATGAGTATCATGCGTTCAAAGAACCTGACTTACGTGTGGGACGGGAGGATTATCCGCATTGCCGATATTAAAGACCTGCAGAATGAGCTCAAGATAGAGGAAATCCAGGAAAAAAGAAGAGAACAGGAAATATTGCGGGGAAGGCTGGCGCCTCTCCACACAATGGTTATCCCTATTGATTTCATAACTGTCAGTACGGAAGATTCAGGAGGGAAGGGGCTGAATGAGCTCCGCGACAATATAGAGTCCTTCCTGACAAGGGACGAACAGGGAAAACCTTACGGTTCGGTTCGGATCAGCGCTCATTCCAACTCGATACTCGTGCAGGCCACGGAAGACGATTTAAAAAAGATTCTTCCCATCATCGAGAAACTTGATAAACCAATGCCGCAGATATTGATAGAAGCGGCTATCGTGGAAACAACGAGCGAAGTCGCGAGAAGTCTCGGCATGCAGTGGGGAGGCCTCTATCACGGGACACAAAATGACCGAAACTATTGGGTGACAGCTGGCTCCAACACGGCAGGCGTCATCG
This sequence comes from Deltaproteobacteria bacterium, assembly GCA_016933965.1. NCBI lineage: Bacteria > Pseudomonadati > Myxococcota > Myxococcia > Deltaproteobacteria bacterium. The sequence goes on from JAFGTS010000026.1 coordinate 40,246, forward strand.
GGGAATCGATTAATGCAGGGCTTGATCCCACGACGGGGATTGCTGCGAATTTCCCAGCACTTGGTTTGGAAGACACCGGTGGGTTGACCATTGGATATGTTTCTCAGAAAATAGGTTCTTACGTTCTCGACGTTCAACTGTCCGCGCTTGAGCAGGATGGAAAGGTGAATATACTGTCACGTCCGTCGATCACGACCCTTGACAACCAGACTGCCTTCACAGAAAGCGGAGAGAAAGTACCTTACGCGACCGTTGATGAAGACGGTGACCGGGAAGTTGAATTCGAGGAGGCGCTTTTACGCCTGGAGATTACTCCCCATGTCATCGATGGGAAAAACATGAAAATGGATATTAATATCAAGAAGGACGAGGTTGACCTGTCGCGGACGGTGGATGGCAACCCTTTCATTATCAAAAAGGAAACGGAAACGACCCTGATAATTCAAGATGGTAATACTGTAGTAATTTCGGGACTCAGCAAGTCACGGAACCTGAATTCCGACAGCGGTGTTCCCTGGCTGAGAGAACTGCCTCTTTTCGGTTACCTGTTCAAGAGATCCGACAAGGATAAGCTGATGGAGGAGGTCCTGATCTTTATAACTCCCCATATCCTGAAAGAAACAGTTGATACCGGTGAGGAAAAGACGGAACCCTCAAGCACCTCGGAACCGGTGAATAAGACAGATACTACCCCAGCCGGGTAATATGGAATATTATAAAATATTAAATTTTTATAAGGAGCCTTTTTCTAATTCTCCTGAACCAGAGTTGTTTTATCAGTCTCCGCAGCATGTCGAGTGTCTGCAGAAACTGGAACTCGCAATTCGTCTCCGTCGAGGCCTGAATGTAGTAATCGGTGATGTGGGGACAGGAAAGACGACCCTTTGCCGTCAGCTCTTACGAAGACTTGACGACGACGAAACAATAGAAAAACACCTTCTTCTCGATCCCTATTTCAGCAAGCCTATCGAGTTTCTGCGGACGATTTCGGAAATGCTCGGATCCACTCAATTGAAGGATGAACCGGAACGGACAGAGTGGCAGTTACGTGAAGCAATAAAGCATCACCTCTTTGAACACGGTGTGCAGGAACAGAAGCTGGTAGTGCTCATTATCGATGAGGGTCAGAAGATTCCTGAATTCTGTCTGGAAATGCTTCGGGAATTTCTTAATTATGAAACAAACGAAGCAAAGCTCTTGCAAATCGTTATATTCGCGCAGAGGGAATTCGATCAGATCCTGGAGAAAAATCCCGGTGTCGCAGACCGGGTGAGTTTTTCTTACTATCTGGGGCCGCTCAATTTCCGCGATACACGGTCCATGATAGAATTTCGCTTACAGAATGCCGCCGAACAGGGAAAACTATCACCACAGCTCAGTTACTGGGCTTACCGGAAAATTTTCAGGACAACCGGCGGTTACCCCCGGCGCATTGTGAGCCTGTGCCATCAGATCATTCTGGCTCTGATCATACAGAACAAGTTCAGGGCCGATTGGTTTCTTGTCCGTTCCTGTGTGATGAGAAACCTGCCCGAGTTAGATGAGCGGCGCTCCTTTGACAGGGCCGCCGTTCTGGCAGGACTGGTCGTCATTCTATTCGTCCTGGTCGTATTTCCGGAGCGTGTCGGGATAGTAACACCAGGAGGGAGCACCGCTTTTTTGTCAGTCCCGGCAATTGTGCTGAACCCGACGTCAGGTCCGGCAATACCAGTTGAGGAAAAACCACATTCTCTTCCTTTTCGGGACAAAGGTCCCGATGTGGAAAAGGTTAAGCTTGCTACAACGGCTGAAACGATTCCGGAACTGACACAGGAACGAACAGATCTTATTACCACCGCAGAGCCGGTGAAGGTTATTGATGAAGAGCAGACACTCACACCAAGTGGCATCAATACAGGTGTTGGCCACCCAGCGATTCTCGGTCTTGCAAGGGTCGAACAAAAGGGTGTTGTGTGGCGAATGATCGAGGATGTATACGGTGTCTGTGACCGGAGACACCTGGATCGTATCGCCGAGTCCAATCCTCACATAAAGAACCTTGACATCGTTTTTGCGGGCGATATAATCATGTTTCCATCGATTCCAGCCGAGTTTCAGCCATCCTTCTTTGGAAACGACGGGTACTGGGTTGAAATCGACAATGAAAAAAGCCTGGAAAGAGCATACCGAAAGCTGAAGGAAACACGGAGTATTGCAGGAAATATCCTGCAACTTTGCCCGTACTGGAATAATACTGAGGGGCTGAGATTTTCGGTCATTTTACGGAAACGTTTTATCGGTGAAAATTCGGCACGTGAGGCCTTGCATGCGTTGCCGGAATTGTTCGCCGGCAATGCAAGGATTATTAAGCATTGGAAAGAGGGCACGGTTTTCTTTGCTCGATTGGTGAATGTTGACGAAATATCCCGGGATATAGTGCCGCTCCAGGCATCGGGAGAACCGGAAAAGAGGGAGACGCAGTGAGAGAAAAAAAGAGACTGGGTGAAATGCTGATCGAGGCGGGCCTTATTTCGGAAGATCGATTAAAACAGGCTCTTGTCGATCAAAAGCGGGCTGGTATAAAATTGGGACAGTTTCTTATCCAGCGGGGCATTGTCAGTGAGGATCAGATCATCGATGTTCTGAGCCGGCAATTGCGGATCGATAAATACGATCCCGACATATATCCCCCAAGCCCCGATCTCGTCCAGGTGATCCCGATAGATGTTGCTCAAAAATATAAACTCGTTCCCCTGCGGAAAAGAAGTTACCTGATAACGATTGCCATGGCAGACCCCATGGATATTCGAGCTCTGGACGAAGTCGAATCGCGGACGGACCTGGAAGTTGAACCCGTCGTTTGTTCTGAAGGGCAGTTCAATCAGTTGCTGTCCGCCACCTATGGTATCCGGTCAGCTATCACGGAAACGCTCGAGGAAATGGACCTTGACAGTATTGACATGTCCGTTGAGGAAGAGCGTGCCGAGGGTTCCGAGGACCTCCGGGTCAGCTCTCTTGAAGGCATGGCCAAAGAGGCGCCGGTGATCAGGCTGGTTAATTCGATCATCGCTCAGGCTGTTCGAGAAGGGGCCAGCGATATACATCTCAGCCCGGAATCGAACCGGGTTCAATTGCGTTTCCGTATTGACGGTACACTTCATGAGGTTCCCCCGCCGCCCAAGGCGTTAATGCTTCCCATCACTTCCAGGATGAAAATACTTTCAAACATGGATATCGCCGTGTCGAGAATACCACAGGACGGCCGCTTTACGGTGAAAATGGATAACAGAGAGATCAACGTAAGGGCATCAGCGATTCCCACCATATACGGAGAAAACATCGTTCTCAGACTTCTCGATATGAGTGCCGCACTCTACACCCTGGATCGACTCGGCATGTCCCTGGCTGACAGGGATAAAATATCCTCTGCTATTATAAGACCTTACGGTATGATACTCAGCACAGGACCTACTGGAAGCGGAAAAAGCACAAGCCTCTATGCGATATTGAGTGAGATCAACAAGCCGGATATCAATATCATCACCCTCGAAGATCCCGTGGAATATCGTGTAGAAAATATCCGGCAGATTCAATTGAATCGAAAGGCGGGGATGACCTTTGCCAGCGGTCTTCGTTCCATATTGAGACAGGACCCTGACGTGATCATGGTGGGAGAAATCCGTGACGCGGAAACTGCGGGAATCGCGACCCAGGCGGCCTTGACCGGCCATCGGGTTCTGAGTACGGTACATACGAATGACGCCGTAGGCGCAGTTACGCGTTTTATCGATATGGGCGTAGAACCGTTTCTGGTAGCTTCAGTGCTCCTGGTTACCTTTGCGCAGCGTCTTGTAAGAACCATCTGCCCATACTGTAAGGAGGCATATAATCCTCCGGATATTGCTTTGAAAGCTTGGGGATTTACAGATGAAGAGCTGAAACAGGCGAATTTTCAGCGTGGAAAGGGTTGCAATCGTTGCATGAACACGGGTTACCGTGGACGAACAGGTGTCTTTGAAGTGCTCTTCAACGACCCGGATGTCCAGGAAATGATACTTGCTGGGAAAACAGGGTCGGAGATAAACCGAGCCATGATCCAGGCAGGCCGCCTGACAACACTTCGTGATGATGCGAAACAGAAGGTATTGAAAGGGATTACCACGCTGGAAGAAGCGGCTTCAACAGTTATGCTGTAAGGTAGGTGACACATGCCGGATTATTCGTACAAGGCCATAAATCAGAACGGCGATTCCGTTTCCGGGGTTATTACGGCGGAAAACGTTGATATGGCAACAACCATACTGAGCAATCAGGGGTACATTCCTTCAAAGATTGCGGAACGTTCGGCGGTTGCATTGCTGCAATTTGAGAAGTTGAAAGCGATGATTACACCGGTGACGCCGGAAGATCTGATCATTTTTACCAAGCAGTTCCGTACGATGCTCGTTGCCGGCATACAGATTGTTCAGATACTTGAGATTCTCGAGCGTCAGACGCAGAATCCGAAGCTCAAGGAAGCTCTCAAGGGAATCGGTATCGATATCAAGGGAGGTGAATCGATCGCCGGAGCTTTTGAAAAATACGAACATATATTCAGTAGCCTTTATATCAGCATGCTCACAGCAGGTGAAGCAAGCGGTACCCTGCCTGATGTGCTGAAGCGACTGACATATATCCTTGAACATGAGCACAAGGTAAAGTCAGACATAAAATCCGCCCTCCAATATCCGAAGCTGGTTGTTATCGCCCTCGGTGGAGCTTTTTTCATTCTTCTGACCTTTGTTATTCCCAAGTTTGAATCCATATTCAGAGGAGCCGGTATCGCTCTTCCCCTTCCGACAAGGATATGTATTGCCATGAACCTCTTTCTCAAGGAATACTGGTACCTCTTACTGGCGGCGATAATTCTGTCCATTGCGGCATACCGCCTTTATGTAAAAACCTCCAACGGAAGGTATGTGGTTGATACCCTGAAATTGAAGGTTCCCATTATCGGTCCGCTCTTCATCAAAGCCGCCATGTCCCGTTTTGCCAGCATATTTTCTATTCTTCAGGCCAGCGGTGTTAAAATTCTCAGTTCCCTCCAGATCCTGTCCGGAACGATTGGTAATCAGGCGATCGCCTTTGAATTTGACCGGATCAAGGAACTTGTAGAGGAAGGACGAGGTATATCGGGACCACTGAAGTCTGCAAAGTATTTTCCTCCCATGGTCATAGACATGATAGCCGTAGGTGAGGAAACGGGACAACTCGATGAAATGCTGAACGATGTTTCCAACCACTATGACGATGAGGTTGAGTACGCCGTAAAAAGACTCTCCGACAATATCGGTCCCATATTAATTGTTGCCCTTGCGGCGGTCGTTGGATTCTTTGCACTGGCCATCTTTCTTCCCATGTGGGATTTGACCAAGCTGGTTCGATAAGATTAACAGAACCTGTCGTTGATTACATGCAATGACCTGACAATCACGGGGTAGTGCACTTCAGAACAAGCGGATACTGTCACTGAATATTGAAAGATATACAGAAAGGTATTTTATTGTTTAATGATGGGGATATAAATACAGCATATGACACATCCTCAACAGAATAAACTTTTCCGGGAAAAAAATCAGCTCAGTATCAGTCTTTATGTGCTCGTGCCCGCCATATTTGCCGGCATTTCACTCCTTTCATTCATCGTCGCCGTCAATGTAAACCGTTATCTAACCGCTGCAAAGGATACGGGATTGTTCTGGTTCGTATTCTGGAGTATCATCATTGCCGCGGCGACTTTTATAAGCGGTTTCTTGATAATATCGCTGATTATACGACCCATGAAAACCTTTGTGGAAAAGGCTGCTGAACTCCCGGGGTTTTCTACGGAACTCTCCACAAAAAAAGGAATTGCAAGTACGAAGGATGAACTGGAAAGATTCAACACTGTCTTCAAGGAAGTTACAAAGATCCTGGGTAAGGTGGAATCGCGGGAATATTTCCCCGAGATAATAGGGCAGAGCAAGGCCATGCGCTCCCTCTTCAATGAGATATTGCGGGTTGCGCCGACCGATTCAACTGTTCTTATCACCGGTGAAAGCGGGACCGGCAAGGAACTTATAGCCAACAGTATTTACGATCACAGTCTCCGTAAGGGAAAGCCCTTTATCAAGCTTAACTGTGTTGCCATACCGGAAGGATTGCTTGAAAGTGAATTGTTCGGACACGAAAAGGGTGCCTTTACGGGGGCAACGGCAATGAAACGCGGAAAATTCGAGCTGGCGAACGAAGGTTGCCTCATGCTTGATGAAATCGGTGATATGCCTCTTGAAACACAGGCCAAGTTGTTACGAGTTCTTCAGGAAAAGAAATTCGAACGCGTCGGCAGCAGCAACACCATAACTGTTGATGTCAGATTCATCGCCGCGTCGAACAAGGACCTGCAGAAAATGGTTTCTGAAGGAAAATTCAGGGAGGATCTCTTTTACCGGCTGAACGTGTTTCATCTTCATATTCCTCCCTTGAGGGATCGAAAGGAGGACATTCCTTTACTCGCAGACTATTTTCTTCAAAGGTCCAATCGGCCGAATGTTTCGATTTCATCCCTGGCGCTCCAGTATCTCCTCACATACCACTGGCCCGGAAATGTAAGGGAACTGGAAAATACCATAGAACGGATGGCGGTGATGACAGAGACAGGCGTCATTGAACCGGGTCATATCCCTCCAAACATGGTATCGCAGGTTCTGCAGGAAGGTGGTCTGAAATTTTCAGCGGTGGAAAGTGAGGATGAGCCAGGGGAATCAATTGATCAATATCTCTCACGGATTGAGCGAAACATGATCATCGATGCACTGACTGCTACCGCCGGAGTTCAGTCAAAAGCAGCCCGGCTCTTGGGCATAAAAGAGCGAAGCCTCTGGCATCGTATAAAAAAATACGAAATCGATATTTCTCCCTTGAAGGAATCTGTCGGGATAGGGGGAAAAACATCAAATAATGTAGATATTAAATAATATTTTCTTCAAATTATGTTGGGAATTCATCGCAGTCATCATTACTATGGGGAAAGTTAGTCGAAGCAAATTGATTATATATTCCGGTGTTCAATCATAAATAGTTGAATCAGCAACATATATAGGAAATACCAAGTAAATGCCGTTCTTTCATATATCATTCCGGTCTGTGATATACACCCGGGTATGATCTTTGCAGTAAAATCTAAGCAGACTTGGGGCGAGAGAATACAAGATGCTGGACTGTTATCTATGGGGAACATTATTGAGGGGAAGCAGGGAGGGTTCACCCTGATTGAAATAGTGGCTGTTCTGGTCCTGCTCGGTATAGCTGCTGCGATTGCTGTTCCGAAGTATTTTGACATGATGCAAGGAGCAGAGAAAAAGGCATTGCAACACGCGCTGACTGAAATGCAGAGCCGGGCATGCAGTGAATTTTCACAATCATTGATTTTACATGACGGACGTGCTGATATTACCGATACGGATTCATTTGATGATCTGAACATGGGGTCAGATAGTGAAGTACTTGAAATATTGGATGGATTTCAGGGAACGTGGAGCTACATAAGCGAGACGGAAATAAGCTATTCCTTCAAACATGGACCGAAAACAGCGACGTTTCGCTTGATTCCAGGAACTGAAACGGAGCAGCCGATGATCACAATGAATATTTCATAAACAATTGATAAAAAACAAGAACTACATAAATAGGGACAAGAAATGTAAAGGAGGTGAATCAAGGGAAATTTGGGGCAGATAGAATAAATAGCAAATAGAAAACAAAAAATAACGTAAAAGGAGAGAAACAGATGAAAAAGATCAGAAATCAGAAAGGTTTTACCCTTATTGAAATCATCGCCGTCCTGGTCATCCTTGGAATTCTGGCGGCCGTAGCCATCCCGAAGTATTTCGATATGCAGAAATCAGCGGAAATCAAGTCGTTGGATGTGGCACTCAATGATATGAAAAGCCGAGCCGTGACGGCATTCTCGAAATCCATGCTGGAGAATGACGGAGTTGCGCAGAATATTTCCGCTTTCTCCGTTCTCGGTTTTGAATCAACAACTGATGTTACCGATGCCTATGACGATTTTGCTGGAACCTGGTCGTATGTAAGCAATACAGTAATCAGTTACGATGGAAATAACTTCAATTCAGCGACATTCACGCTATCTCCAGGTGATTCAGAGACCCCGCCTTCGATTACTCTGTCTATTGCTGAATAATAAACAGCCTGTAGTAAATAGTCTTTTATTAATGATGGGGAGATAAGTTTTCTCCCCATCATTAATATGATTTTCTAAGTACTGAGTATTAAATAGAGAAAAATTGACGATACTCAGTATATGAGCAACGTATTATTGCTTATCATCAAGAAGATTTCTGAGCGTTTCCCTTTCTTTTTCACAGGGTACATAAACATTGGTTGCAGCAGACCGGTCTATCTCATGAAATAATTCTTCGAAAGTTACTGAATTATTGCGCATATACCGCATGATTTCTCCTGTGACGGCAGACAGTTTTCCATGATTACCCGTCTGCCTGTAAAGATCGGCAAGGACCAGGAGGGCTATCACATCGTCGGGTTTCAAGTCACCATAATCCTCCCACGCGCGAATGGCCTTTTCATATTCTCCCATGCGGTGCATGACCTCACCAATGATCTTCAGCGGTTTGGGATCATGTTCGTTCAATTCCAGGGCTGTAATGGATTCTTCAGCTGCCTCGCGCAATCTTCCCGACTTGAGAAGAACGAGGGCGTAGTTGAAGCGGATGGAAGCATCAGTCGGCGCCACATACCGGGCCTTCCAGCTGTTCTCAAAGGCGCCTTCCAGATCACCCTTTTTCAGAAGAGCGAGGGCGATGCCGTCATAGACCTCACCGCGGGCACCATACTGCAGCGCTCTGTCATAATAGTGCAGCGCCCTGTCAACGTCGTCGGCGTTCATCAAGTAATAATAGGCAAGGTTGATAAGATAGATATAGGGTTCCGTGTTTATCGCGTATTTTTGAAGTTCCAGGGCCCTGTTCAGGTACTCTACCGCCTGTGGGTTGCCGGTTGAAAGCAGCAGTCTCCCGATTTCCCCATTGGGCCTGCTGAGTTTCGGCGCCTTTTCCAGGTTGTCCAGCCAGAAGGACGTCTCCGTGGCGAATATGCTGTTCCGCAGGAACACCGTATTTCCCTGAAGGATAATGATTATCGCCGTCACGAAGGCGATGGCCATAGCAAGCGCTTTTCTTCGTGAAGCAAAATAACGGTATGCATATATGATCCCTGCTGCAAGCGGTACGAAGAAGAGCATTGACGGCAGGTAATTTCGGTGCTCGTAGATCAGCTCCAGGGGGATGAAGGAGCTTTCTATTATATGATTGAGGAAAAAGAAGATCACACAATAAGATAAAAGAGGTCTTTTGCGTGCAAAAATAAAGGCTGCGGTCAAGATGGCAATGATGAACAGTATCGCCGGCAGGGTCGTCCAGGGGTGAAACAATGATGTGGACAACTTCACATCGTGAAGAAAGGTCAGGCGTGATCCTGCCGGGTAGAGAAGAAGGGACATATAGAAAACAATGATCCGGGCTTCTGTCAGGAGCCGCTCGTCAAGCGAGAAAGGTCTAATTTTATAGCCGTTAAGGAGTGATGCATAGTCTGTGTATAAGGATCCGAGGATAACAACAGGAATTAGGACCAGTATGAGAATCTTGAAATTTTTTTTGAGCACCGGTCCTGAGACCCCCTGGATGAGAAAGAGATCAAAAAGGAATATGCTGACAGGAAGCATGGCTGCGTTCTGTTTCGAGAGAAATGCAAGGATGGCCGATATCAAGCACAAAGAATAAAATAATATTGCTGTTCCTCTTGACGGAGCGGTACGTCCCTTCAGATAGAAATACATGGCCATAATATAGAAAAGTGCCGCCATGCAGGTGATCCGCTGAACGATGATACTGACGGCGGGGACATGGACGGGACTGATGGCCCAGAGAACGGTTGCCAGCAGGGCCAGCGGAAAGGCCGTTGACCCGTAGCGGTCTTTCAACAGAGGGAGCCGGAGCGTATCCATAAGAAAGAGAAAAAGAAAGAGTGACGAAACATAGTGGATGGCAAAATTGACCAGGTGATACCCGAAAGTGGAATATCGCCCGAAATAATAGTTCAGCGCGAAGGTGAAAAATGGAATGGGCCGTTTCGAAAGATGGCCCTCGACGCGGTAAAAGGTCTTTTTGATGTCCGGCCAGGACAATTTCTTGAGATGAACGTTGACATTATCAACAATGCTGTAATAATCGTCAAAATGCCAGTCGCCTTGAAAACTGTTCGAATAGGCGGCAAGAAGAAGGACCAGCAGGAAAAGGGCGGTCAGAAAAAAAGTTCCGGTGGTCAACCGTGATGCGTTTTTCTGTGAAGTTTCGTTCATGAACCGTCCCTGCTGTCTGAATATGCCCTATGAATCCTTCCGGCATGGTGACCACTATGTAACACAGAGTGTTGCCGCCGTCCATATAGAAGGGGAGATGCGGCGAGAGAAATACGCGGGCACGATTCCCGGTATGGTGAAAACCAGGTGAAATGTCCGCCCATTGACACCGGAAAAGCAGGAAGGGGATCGCAATGTTCAATAGCAAGCGAGTGGTAGTGGTCATGCCGGCATATAATGCCGAGCAGACCCTTCGACAGACCTACGATGAGGTTGTCGCGCAGGGTGTTGTTGATCATATCATCGTTGTCGATGATGCAAGTCAGGATTTAACGGTGGCGGTGGCCGAAGGTCTGCCCAATGTCCAAGTCTGTCGCCATTCCAGAAACCGGGGGTACGGTGCCAATCAAAAGACCTGCTACCGGCTTGCCCTTGATGCGGGTGGCGATATCATCATAATGGTTCATCCCGATTACCAGTATACGCCACTGCTCATTCCGGCCATGGCGTCTCTGATCGCAAGCGGTCTCTACCACTGCGTGCTCGGATCACGAATCCTCGGTGGATATGCACTCAAGGGGGGCATGCCGGCATGGAAATACGGTGCGAACAGACTCCTGACCGCCATTGAGAACCTCATGACGGGAGCGAAGCTATCGGAATATCACACGGGATACCGTGCCTTTTCGAGAGAGTTGCTCGAACGAATTTCCCTGGAGGTAAATTCCGATGATTTTGTCTTTGACAACCAAATGCTGGTCCAGATCATCTGGTACGGATACACAATAGCGGAGATCAGCTGCCCCACGAAATATTTTCCTGAAGCATCATCGATTAATTTTGGGAGAAGCCTCACCTATGGATTTGGATGTCTCTCCACTGCCATTACTTTCCGTCTTGCCAGAATGGGCCTGGTAACTTCACGGTTGTTTCCTTCAAGAAAGTGAGCACTACTTGCGATAGAGGCCGGCCATGAAAAAAGATACACCACCGCTTCTCACATTGCTTCTCGTTTGTTTGCTTGCCCTTGCCGTGATCTTTGTTTTCCTGCAGGTTATAAATTTTGAATTCGTAAATTACGATGACGACACCTATGTGGCGAAAAACAGACATGTATCATCCGGTCTGACGTGTGAAAACATCTCCTGGGCATTGACGGCAACACACGCTCATAACTGGCACCCTCTCACGTGGATCTCGCACATGATCGATGTAGAATTCTTCGGTCTGAGGGCGGGGATGCATCACCTTGTCAACGTCCTGTTTCATGTCATGAATTCCATCCTTCTCTTTCTTCTGCTGAAAAGAATGACGGGCGCGTTGTGGCAGAGCTTTTTCGTGGTGGTCCTGTTCGCTCTCCATCCGCTCCATGTTGAATCGGTGGCATGGATATCAGAGCGAAAGGATGTTCTGAGCACCTTTTTTTTGATGCTGACCCTTCTCAGCTATAATCTTTACACTGCGCGCCCGGACCTTCGACGGTACCTTCCGGTGATGATTTTTTTCGCCTTGGGACTCATGGCTAAACCTATGCTGGTAACCGTACCCTTCGCACTCCTGTTGCTTGATTACTGGCCATTGAAGCGATTGAGAATAAGAGTTCCATTGCTTTCTGCCGGATCATTCGTGTTTCTTGTCCTTGAGAAAGTTCCATTGTTTTTCCTGGCAACACTGTCATCGGTTATTACCTACATGGTACAAGACAGGACCGGGGCAGTCATTGATACTGAATTGGTACCGTTTGCGCTGAGGATACAGAATACCCTGGTGTCCTATGTCATCTATTTGGGAAAAATGTTCTGGCCGCTTCGCCTTGCCGTTCACTATCCATACCAGGGTTATATACCGGGATGGCAGGTGGCAGGCAGCGCCTGCATTATCGCTGTCATTACAATTTTCGTGATCTACATGGCAAAGAGAAACCCCTACCTTCCCGTTGGATGGTTCTGGTATCTCGGCACGCTGGTGCCGGTCATCGGTCTTGTCCAGGTCGGAGGTCAGGCCATGGCTGACCGTTACACCTATATCCCATTGATAGGTCTATGGATAATGTTCACATGGGGAGTGTCTGAAATATTCCTGTGCCGCCGGTACGGGAAAACGTTTTGTGTCACGGTGGCTGTTATCATTATTATATTGTTAGCAGGCGTGACCAATCGGCAGGTGCGATACTGGCAAAACAGCGTAACCCTTTTTCAACATTCACTTGAAGTAGCTCCCGGCGACTATCTCTCGGAACATAATCTTGGCGTGGCCCTGGCAACGAAGAGCCGTATAGATGAAGCAGAAAAGCATTTCATGGAAGCGATCAGGCTCAATCCCGACTACGGCAATCCATATTTTTGCCTGGGTATTGTCATGCAAAGCAGGGGGAAAACAGAAGAGGCAAAAAAATATTTCATGGAGGCACTTGAGCGTGATCCAAACATGGCTGAGGCCCTCAATGGTCTTGGAACAATCGCGGTTAGCGAGGGTGATATTCCAGAGGCCATTGTCCTTTACCGAAAATCCCTTGAAATAAGGCCGGAACAGGCTGATACCCACGATAATCTCGGAATTGCTCTTGCAGAGCAGGGCAGGATTGATGAAGCACTGAAGCATTTCAGGCAAGCCGTTACTCTGGTTCCTGATAATGCGTCATTTCGGAACAACCTCGAAACTGCCCTGATCAAAGCGGAAAGAATTGATGAAGTGATTTGCATGATTGAAGATCGCATCGGAAAAGACCCTGAGAATGCCGAACTTTATGTAAAAAGAGGCATACTGTACACAAAAAAAGGCATGGCCGCGCAGGCTGCCGCTTCCTTTCATCGGGCACTTGTCCTGAACCCTGATTCGATCGAGGCATTGCATAACCTCTCCATTCTGTATACAGTGGCAGGAAGGTATGAAAAGGCGCTGGAATTTTTGATGTACCTTGAGGAGATCGATCCCGGAAATGCAGACAGGGCCCGGCGGATCGCCCGGCTCCTGGCCCTTAAGGGAAAAGAGGAAGAGAGCCTGGCATGGCTGAAGAAAGCCCTTGAGCGTGGCTATCAATACAGAGAAAATATTGAGAATGATTCAGCCTTTAACAAAATCAAAGAGCTTCGGGAATATAGAGCCATTATCAATGCACAATATGCTAATTCTCCCTCCGACGAGTGATCATTTTCCAAATCATTCTGTTGACATGTTCAGGAATACGTGAAAAATTGTCGTCATACTGTGAAATAAAACGGGATGAGAGTAGGGGCATCATTTTCCCGCAGACTATACGTGTCACATTTTTTCTTCCGCGGGTTTCCTATGGATACAACTTCCATTGATCATGCTGATCTGACGATAGTGAAGCGGATTCTTGCCGGCAACCGCCAGGCCTATGAACAGATCATCGAGAGGTACAAGGGGCCTGTATTCAATCTTGCCTATAGAATGACGGGAAGCTATGACGATGCCGCTGATCTTAGCCAGGAGATATTTATCCGGGCTTTCAGAAACCTGAAAAAATTCGACCAGCGCAAGCGTTTTTTTACCTGGCTCTATACGATTGCCTTGAATCATATACGAAACCATCAAGCGAAGGGACGGCGCCTCAGCGAAATAGTAGATAATGGAATATCGATCGAAAACATTGCCGATGTAGTATCGGAAGACAATTCCGAGCAACTCCTGATCAAAAAAGAAGATGCCGAACTGATCACAGAAAATTTGCATACGTTACCCCGGGAATTACGGGAAGCATTGGTACTGCGGTATTTCCAGGCCTTCTCCTTTGATGAGATCGCTGAAATCTCGGGAAGTTCCCTGAGTGCCGTGAAAATGCGGGTCTACCGTGGCCTCGAACAGTTGCGGGTGATGATACAAACGGCAAAAAAATAATGCATACTGTGACTTTTTCAATCGGGTTTTGTATATATAAATAAGCGTAAGAAAAGTAATGGTGTCCGACAGGTGGAAAAAGAATATCAGGAAATAATCGAAATATTGCAGAAGATACACCCGGTGCATCCTCCTGAATACCTGGTATCCTCAATCATGCAGGAAATTCAAAAAAGGGATACCCTACTCGATCGTCTTGGGAATATTTTCAGAAAGCCCATTTTTATGCCGAGAAATTCTTCTCGCGCGTCGGAGTGTGGATTCTGTTTATTCACAGCCGGCTTCTTTTTTCTGGTCATGGGCTTGGTTCTTACCATCGGTTTTAAAGTGAATGGTCTTTATTCACTTGTTTCGGGATGGTTTCACTACCAACCCTATGCAATGCTTTTTACTGCGGCATTTTTTCTGGTTTTGTCCTTTATCATAGTGAAGGGTGAACGAAGATTCCTCGTGGCAGTAAAATATGCGGTTTTTATCTTTATGTCCGCCCTCGTCATGAACGCGGTTCTCCTCTCTCCGGGTTTATTTCTTCCTTCGGCCAACTTTTTTGTTGTTGCCTTTACCGGTACGATGTTCATGATGAGCTTTTTCATTCTTGTCAGCCTTGAACGGCATCAGAAGGTACATAACAATGAATAGCATCGAAAAGAATACTTTAAAGGCCAGCAGGGGTTTTTCCATTCTGGAAGTGTTAGTCATCCTGATACTGCTGGGAATTATCGGCGCAATCGTCATCAGCAGGGGGTCTTCGGCAGATCCCTATATTCTGCAGTCACAGGACGAGATCGTAAAATCTCATATCCGGTATGCCCAGTCACGGGCCTTACACACGGCATCGGACTGGGGAATGAGATTTGCTGGTTCACGAACATACAACGGAAGGTCCTACAGCAATTACTGGCTTTACAAGGGAACAGATGTGAACACGCCGGTACGGTTCACCGTTGCCAATGACGGTAAATATGTGGTGGTCTTCGATGACAACTCGGTAGGTGTCTGGCCCCTGGATATTGCGACACAGACCACCGTTACCTTTGATCGGTGGGGAAGTCCCGGAAGCACCAGTATCACGCTCTCAGTGGCCAATGGGAGCGATATTACGATTCTGAGAAATACAGGGTATATTTACTGATATAAGAAACTAAAAGGCGTAACGCGGGTGATGCATATGAACCAAGACAAACATAGGATGTTAGTATTACCGAATACCTGTGCCAGTTGGAATAGAAAACTGCTCACAAAGAGATGGCAGCGGGGAAGTCTCCTTGTGGGACTTCTCATTACGATGGTCATTTTCGCCGTTATCGGGGCAGCCATGGTAACCCTTCTCTCTTCGTCAACGACGAGCCAGGTGTCGGCAAGCCATTCCATGAAGGCCCAGTACATGGCGGAAGGGGGTGCCCGATATGTCATTCCCCTGATGCCTGATTCAGACTTCGAAAAGGGACCGCATGTTTTTAAGTTCAATGACGGAAGAACCTTCTTCATTATCAACAAAGAAAATGGCAGTCGCTTTACCTCAACGGGTGTCGTGAATGAAGGAAGTGGATGGATGGAATCGAGAGTGACCATTCAATATCGTATCTCGTCACTCTTCGATTACTGCATTTTCGGAAGCGAGATCGTTACCATTGATAACAATGCCGTTATTGACAGCTATTCCTCTTCCGATGGACCCTATGACACGACGTCTAATCGCAACAATGAGTATTACGTCGGAACAAACAATTCCATGGATAGCGGCTTTGTAATTGCTGCCGGAGCGGACTTCTACCTTCCCGATGCGGGTGAGACAAAAGAACAACACCTCGAAGCCGAGGTCGATAAGGATATGACGCCGAAGGAGCTTCCGGCGGGTTGGGAATCGTGGACGGATTTGTTAACGTTTCTACATTTTACGTCAAATGGGCAAGTAGAGACGCTAACTGCCGGTAACTATATTACGACCGATATGTACTTTACCAATAATTCATCGCTTACCATCGAAGGTGATGTGACCATCTACGTTGTCGGAAATTATGATGGGTCACAAAATAGTTCATTGAATATCGGAAATGCGGCGAATCCGGATTCATCATTGACAATGTATGTCGGCGGCGATATGGATTTTTCCAACAATACCGTCTACAATTATCAGAACAATCCGGCTGATTATATTATTTACGGTCTCAGTACCTGTAACAACATCCAGTTGACGAACAATTCATCGACTTACGGGGCGATCTATGCACCGACAGCCGATGTATATACGGGAAACAACGCTGAGATGTACGGGTCCATCGTTGCCGATAGTATTACAGTACGTCAGAATGCTTTGATTCATTATGATGAAGACCTTGCCGGGTTAGCCGGTGGTGAAGCCGGCGTATTGACGCAGTATTTTGTGGAGGCACAATGATGAGAAGGCATAGAGGAGAATATCTTTTCACTCGACAGAGCGCTCTGTTCAGCAACCAGTGCGGTATAACCCTTCTTGACACGATTGTCACCCTCGTGGTAGCGGCCATCCTGGGTATGATGCTTGCCCAGTTCGGCGGAAAGGCGCTTACCCAGAGCGGAGATCCCGCCGTTATGCTCAAGAAGGATTACAATCTTGCTCTGGTCATGGAACGAATAACCGCCGACTATCGTGATGCCCTTAATCAGGGAACGTTGAACAGTTCCTTTTTCACCGCCCGGGACAGTGCTGCCAAGATCAATGCTTTGTATGGATCAAACATTGATGGTGTTACTCTTGGGAATACGGCGTTTCAACTCGATATGGACAACACAAATTATACTGAATCAGGAAGCGACAGTTCAGTCTGGAAGATGACCATCGTCAAGGGTGATCAGGAATTAATAACCTTATTTGTTCAGTAATTATGAAAGCAGGGGGAACATCGTGAAAAAAGAAGCCGGATTCACCCTCATCGAGATAATCGTGACCATTGTTCTCGTGGCGCTCCTTGCGGCAATTGCGGGGCTGGGGATCGTTCAAGGAGTCAAGGTCTATCTCCTGACCCAGGAAAATGCTGAATTAAGCCAGAAGGCCCAGATTGCCCTGGAGCGGATGCGACGGGAAATGATCGATATACAAAACATCTCGACAGCTTCATCAACATCCATTTCTTTCTCGAAACCGGACGGGAGTGACCGGACCATCGGGCTTTTCGGTGTTGAACTCAGGATTGCCGAGGGAACGACACCGCTTTCCGGAGGCGATGTCCTGTATGAGGGAGTCAATGACTTGACCTTTACCTATAAACAGGCGAATGGAACAACGTGGACAACTGCTCAAGACATTTCCGATCTTTACCAGATCGATATTACCATTGCCCTGGGTCATGACCTGCCGGGCGTGGGCCCCATAGTGTACTCGACAACGGTGAATCCGAGGAATACCGGTGCTGCCGGTGTGCCCACAACATCATCGACAACGACAACAACAACTATTGCTACTACCACCACTACATTACCCGGAGGCATAACAACAACAGAACCAACAACAACCACAGAAGAGATAGACACAACAACAGTGCCAGGAGTTGGGACGACAACGGAACCGACGACGACAACGGAACCGACAACGACATCAGTCCCGACTGCTCTTGTTGCAGAGGGTAATTTTGCCTGCAAGAAAACCGGGAATCAATATGTCTATATCAAGGTATATCTGACAAATTACTTTGGGGGACCGATCGAGGAAGCCCAGATTACGTGGGCACTATACGATGCGGGCTCTTCATTGCTAGAGGCGAGCGTTTACCCGCTGGATAACCTGGGCGGTGGGTATTACGGAAACTTGACCTATAGTTCCGATTGCGGGCTGGGTGCTGACTGTCAGCGGTCCACGAACAAATATAATGAGACAGTTACCGTTGTTATACATGCAGTAAAGGAATATTATCCAGACCTTGAAGCATCGATGTCAGTGCCATAGGATCGGTGATCATATCCACAATATGCTATTTTCTTTCAAAGCAACAATGGATTTAAGTTAAAATTTCTGTTTTTGAAGGCAGTTATGAAAACATCTCAGGTCAAGCAGACATTTTCATTTCATATATGAAATGGCTTTATAAAAACCCTTACGCAAATCAACAAATCTGACTGCTGATGTAAAATAATTTCTCTTGAAAATCTTATCGGTCACAGGCACAGCACAGTGCGAAATGAAGCAATAAGGAAAAGCTTTCTCTTTCTCATTCTTTTTGCAGTCATCGGCTGGATGCTTGTTCTGCATTTTCCCCTGCTTGCAAGTGGCTATATCAAAGCCGGTGATGACCACATACATGTCGCCTATTCCAATGAACTGAATAGAATTCTGAAAGAAGAGGGCAGGATTCTTGGTTGGAGCCGTCTTTACGGGGCAGGGGCGCCTATGTTTCTGCTCCGACCCCCGGGCCTGTATGTTTCCGTAAATTTTCTACACTTTCTTTCTGGCCTCACCATTGAGAAATCGCTTAAGCTCCTCGTAGCCCTCGGGTTCTGTTTCTTCCCCCTTTCCGTGTTTGCCGGTGCTCGAATGCTCGGCCTGAAGACCGGTTCCGCGGTTGCCGCGGGCATGCTCTCCATCCTGCCCATCAGCCTCTGGGGGCATACCATCGATGCCTATCAGTATCTGGGAATTCACAAGCAGCTCGTCGCCATTTTTTTCTTTCCCCTCGCCGCAGGAGCGCTGTGGTCCCTCCTGAAGGATGGGAAAAGAGGATTTCTTTTTGCCCTGGCCTTTGCCGTCATGTTTCTCTCACACCCATACATTGCTTACTGTTTTGTGTTTCTTGTTCCCTGCATGCTGATCGCCCTGGCAACGGGTGAGGTGCACTGGAACTGGAAACGGGGAGTTGGGCGTTCCGTCCTCTGGTCGCTTCCTGCCTTCCTGTTTGTGTGCACCTGGCTGATACCGTTTATGTCATCGCCGGAGATCCAGGTCATCGACCCCTACCTGAGCCGCAGGACCACTTTTGATGTCATTGGTTGTACCACAGCCGAGACCTTCCGCCAGTTTTTCCTGGGAGGCCTTCTTGATACTACCCGCTGGGCGGGGCCCTTCGGTGGAACGCAATGGATACCGGGGAACGAATGGGGATGGATTGACAACAGCCGATTCCTCCGCGTTCCCCTTTTAACGGTACTCACCATCGGCGGCTGGATCATTTCTTTTCTCAGACCGAAGCAAGCCCATCGGAGTTTTCTATCACTTGCGTTTCTTGTATCTATGGTTCTCTTCATCGGCCCTGATGATTTCCCCATCCTCGATGCCATTCCCTTCGCGAAAAAGTTTCAGAATATTCATGCCATTTTCATGGTCGAATGGGCCGCCGTCATGCTGGGAGGACTCGCACTGGGCTGGCTCTTTGAGCGGTTATGCGAAATACCCGGGCAAAAACTCAGGTATGCCGCAATCGGAATAGTTGCCGTTTCGCTTTTCTTTGATTATGGCAATGCCCTTTATGAGCGGACGCGGTCTGCGGAGAAGATGATCAACGTTAAAAATGTATATACGACGAACGGGAGACTGACGATACGGCCAGACATGAATACCGAATGGCGTCATTTTGCCTCTGTCGTTGATGAATTGCAGGGACAGGAACAGCGTGAGGGTGCCATCGCCTCACTTCCGCTTGCACACGATGATTCGGTCCTCTATAACCTCCTGCCGCTTATGGTCGACCGTTCCGTCTTTATCTGCGGTTTTGAACAGGTCGGTGGCGTGTATGATCTCATGGTACATAAATTCAGAGGTTCGCTTCGGGACAATTACAATCTTCAAAAACTTTTCAATGTGCGTTTCGTGGTGAACAGTCCCTATCACAGGAAACAACCGCTCCACTGGCACAAGCAGACACAAATCCTTCATGCCGATCAGTACTGGGAACTTGCTCGAATAGAAGGGGACTTCGGCCGGCTCGGAGGAATGCCGGGGACCCTCGTGGGATTCGCCGGTTCGGAACGGGAGTGGGCATGGCTGATGGATGCCTGGCTGAAAGAGGTACGTGACAGGGGGACGGCACCCTGGATTGTGAACTTTACCCATGCGGGAGGCACTGATCGAGACATGGGAAACCTGCTTCCTGCCATGAAGGCCGTTCTTGTCGGCAAAGAGGCTTGGATCCCGGAACTGCCTCACGAGGTACACGTGATCCCGATCCATAATACTGACGAGACCTCGGTCAGACACCTCTTTCAAGAGCTCTCAGACAGCGAGCCGCACCGGTTTCTTGAACCTGTTGCGTATGAAACGCTGCAGGCTGACCGCAGGAGGGAATCCTTCAGATTGATCATAGATGAACCCTGCCGTTTTGTCCTCTTCAAGCGCGCTTTCTATCGGGGCTGGGAAGCGTATCTTGACGGCATGAAAACACACATATATCGGGTCTCACCGGGCCTGCAGATGGTCCGTGTGCCCCGGGGAACCCACGTGATCGACTGGTGCTACCGGGGACCGAACAACCGAATCTGGGCCGTCGGCGCCGGTATCCTGGGAATGATCATTGCCGGTTTCCTCGTGTGGAGGGAGCGCCGCTGGAAGGTGCAACCCTCGGTAACGACCGAAGATCCTTCCGAGATCAGGGAAACAAAAGTAAAGGGGGTACTCCCTTACATGGTTGCAGGTATCTGGGTTCTCTTCATCTGCTTTGCCTCCGTACAGATCGTATCGGAGGCTTATTTGAGGAGGCCGGTCATCATTGCTCCCCGGCCGGATACCGCCGTTGCGGAGAAGGATGCGAATTTTTACTGGAATTACGTGGTGGGGCTGAAACCCGCCGACCAGGCGTTTGTTTTTGAAGTAGCGAGCGATCCCGGCTTTCAGGATATTCTTGTCAGGAAAGAACCTCCGAAGAACCAGGTCCGCCTCGAAGGGCCGCTTCCGACGGGGCAACGCCTCTACTATCGCGTCAAGCTCGTTTGGGATGAGGGGCACCGGTGGACCACCCCGGTACCGATAACGGTGAATGAGGGCATGAGAAATGGTCAAGGTCCTTCTGCAAGCCGATGATTTCGGCCTGCACGGTTCCATAAACCGGGCCGTCATCGATGCGGCGCGGCAAGGGGTGCTGACGGGCGCCAGTCTCATGGCGAACGGACCGGCCGCATCCGAGGCGATCACCTGGTTGCGGGATAATCCCTCTTTTCCCGCAGGGGTCCACCTGAACATACTGCGCGGGAGACCGCTCTCGGACCCCCATGAAATACCCACACTGGTCGACGGGCGGGGACTCTTTCTCAACTCGGCCCGGTCGCTCTGGGCACGTTCCGTTGCGGGCGGGCTGGATGCCGGGCAGATATACAAAGAGTATCGACGGCAGGTTCTATCTATGATAGATAACGACATTGTTCCGACACACCTGGACGGTGAGAAACATACTCATATCGTACTGCCCCAGGCTGCGACAGCCGTGGAAAGGCTCATTGAAGAATTCGGTATCAGAAAGGTGCGCTGTGTCAGGGAGCGGCCCCTGTACCGCCTGTTTCGCGAGAAGGGTGTGCCTGTACCCTGCGATATGAAGCAGTACGGGAAACTCATCGTTCTTGAATACCTGTCAGGGAGAGCGGGGAAACGATGGACGGGAATAGCAGCCCCTGACTATTCCTTCGGCATCGGCATCAGCGGTCTTCGCATGACCCATGGAACACGACGGGAGCTTCTCAAAACACTGTTCGAGCTCCCTGTTCAGGGGACAGTGGAGTGGATATTCCATCCCGCCTACGACACGGAATTCGATGAGCCCCGTAACAGGGCCCTTTACGGACCTTCATTCCTGCGAGAGGCCAGGGTCGATGAATACCGGTTTCTGGTTTCAGAAGATACGATACGGACAGTGTCGGAACATGAAAAAGCCGTGATTTCTTACAGGGACATATGAACAATTTCATCTCAATCGTCGTACCGCTGTATAACGAACGGGAGAATGTGCCGATACTCGTGAAGGAGATCGGTACCGTTCTTGACGAAGAAGAGCGCCCCTTCGAGCTGGTCCTGGTCGATGACGGGAGCAGTGATGGCACCTTTGAGGCTGTCAGGGAAGCAGCCCGTCATGACGATCGGGTCAGGGGAGTTCGATTGAGCAGGAATCACGGTCAGACGACGGCCATCAAGGCGGGTATCGAACATGCCTCAGGCCGGATATGCATTACCATGGACGGTGACCTCCAGCATGACCCCGCCCACATTCCGGCGCTGCTGCGCGGGATCGATGACGGCTACGATCTGGTATGCAGTTACCGTTATAAGCGTGATGACGCCTTTCTGCGCCGCTTTCCATCCCGGGTCGCCAATGGCATCGCACGGTGGTTTTCCCGGGTCCCCGTCAGGGACTTCGGTTCCACCTTCAGGGCCTGCCGGACGGACATTATGCGGGACATTCCCATTTACGGAGAAATGCACCGGTTTATTCCGGTCTTTGCCGGCATGCTCACAGACCGGATAACGGAAATCCCGATCACCCTCCGCAAAAGGCAACATGGGCGATCGAAATACGGACTGGGTAGAACCTTTCGCGTATTTTCGGACCTGATCGCCATCCTTTTCTTCGCCCGTTTCTTCACCCGTCCCATCCACATATTCGGGTATATTTCGCTTCTGCTCGGTCTACCGGGTCTTGTCATCCTTGGATGGCTGAGCGGGGCAAAGATCCTCGGTCTGATCGAAATAAAGGATTATGGACCTTTATTCATCCTGGGTGTTCTTCTCATGCTGGTTTCCGGGCAGGTGCTGACGATGGGGATCGTCTGCGAGTACCTGACCAGGATATATTACGGAAACGAGAAGCACCGGTCCTATGTGGTTGCCGAGAGGACCCATGATAAAGAACGGTAATGGTTTCTTTCGGTCGGAACGACTGTGAGGGCGGCGGATGTTATGGAAATACGCGAAACGACTGAAAAAGAGTGGAACATGCAGCTTTCCCGCTGCACCATTCCGTCCGTCTATCAGGACAGCCGCTGGCTTGAATTGATACACCGGACCTACCCCGGGCTCAAAATCCACCGCATTATCTGCTGTGAAGAGGGGGAAACTGTCCGTTATCTTCTTCCCCTCGTCGAGGTGAGGCCTCTCGGCAGGCTGCGTCCGATGCTGATATCTCTTCCTTTTGGGAATTACGGCGGCTTTCTCTTTCCGCCGGGTGGGGAGGATGGCCCCGATGAACCTGGTTTGGGGGCCCTGAGAGACTATTTCAAAGGAAGCCGGGCCTTCGCCCTGGAGATCAGAGAGCGGGGGCGACCATCGTGCCGGCTTTCCACCGACGACCGGTTCAGGACCTTTATCCTTTCCTTTCCAGAGAGCATCGACGAGCTGTGGAACCGGGTGATCTCCGGAAATGCCCGAACGTCGGTCCGCAAGGCGGAAAAATCGGGCGTGACGGTTCACTTCGACCATCCGCGGGCGATGGCCTTTTTCCTGGAGCTCTATGAAAGACAATCCTCCTTCCAGGGAACGCCGGTTCATTGCCGGTCATGGTTTCCCGACATGAAAGAGCTTTTCCCGGAAGAGCTGGAAATCGCCCTTGCCCGGTACCGGAATGACTATGTGGGAGCGCTTCTGATGCTCCATTTCGGTGGAAGCACCATGCTCCATGCGGCGGTTACCGATCCGCTGTACCGTCACATACCCGTCACCGACAGGCTCATCTGGGCGGCCTTTGAGCGCCTGTATGAGACGGGCCGTTCCAAGTCATTTGATTTCGGCAGGACCCGCCCCGTGCCGGGCAAGCTCTTTTTCAAGCGGAAATGGGGAGGGAGAGAGCTGCCCATTGTCTATTCTTACCTGATCAAGCCGGGATACCGCGTGCCTGAAATCCTCCCGGAGAATCCCCGGCTGGGGCCGGCCGTTCGGCTCTGGAAGAAATTGCCTCGACGCGTGGCGCGGATCATCGGACCACCGCTGCGAATGAGGATACCGACGTGAGCACGAGCGGCCGGAAAAAGACGATTTACTTTGTCCAGGTGCTCTTTTCCACGGTCTGTCTCGGCTGGGTGGCGGCGGCGCTGGCGAAGACAGACTGGGCGGCGGTGGGGGAACTGCTGGAAAATATCTCACCGGAGATGTTTGTTTCAGCCCTGGCGGTCTTTACCTTCCTCTATGCCTCTCGTTTACTTCGGTTGCGTTACTGGATCCATTCGGCGACGGAAAAGAGGCTTCCCTGGCGGTCCTGGATAGGGTTGTATCTGGCCGCCACGGCGCTGGGTTCCGTGACGCCCGGACGCCTGGGCGATGCTGCGAAGATCCCCCTGCTGCTTCGGACGGGACTTTCCCTCGCCACACGGGGGAAGGTTTATCTCCTTGAAAAAGCCATGGACCTTGCCTATCTCCCGGCCGGTTTGTGTCTTACCGCCTCCGTCGTGAGCATGAACCTGCACGTGACGGAGCGGTCTCTTCTGTATGCTGGCGTGACCGGTCTCCTCCTGTGCCTTTTTGTCGTTTCATATTTCGGAAGATCTCTCGGGCAGGGGGCCCTGGCAGTGGGATGGTTTTTTACCGCCGCCGGGTTTTTCCTCTATGTGATCGCGAATTTTCTGCTCTTTCGTTCACTGGGCCTTACGTTGACGCTGTCCGATGTGGCAGCCGTAACCATCGCCGTCGGCGTCATCGCCGCTCTTCCCATCAGTCTCGGCGGACTGGGCGTTCGTGAACTATCCTTCATCGCTGTGCTGGGCATCTGGGGGGTATCACGGGAAACGGCCGCCCCCGTTCTGATCCTGGAATTTTTTGTTAATATGGTGTTTCCCGGACTGCTCTACGGTTTATGGCGTGGTTTTTCAATCTGTTCGGCAAAAGGAACTGAATAGGTCAGAGTGGCAGAGGGGCAAAGCGACAGAGTGAAAAACGTGAGGTGTCAAGCATAAAACGAGGAACACAGTCTTACTTATTATTTGCGGATTACGGATTACGGATTACGGATTACGATTCCCGATTCTCGAATCCCGATTCCTAAAAATGTTTCAATGGCCGCCAAGAAAAAAGAGATTCATGCACGACCAACAACCCAAAAAAAGTTGACTCGCGCGGGAAAGAGAATCTAAAAAAGAATACAATCGAGAGGTTGGACGTGTTGCCAATAATAAGGAAATAGGGGAGGGGTTTCGTTATGAGTGATTTCATTCAATATATTATGGAAAACCCGGTAGCGCTGGTTATAGCGGCGGCGCTGGCGCTTCTTCTCGTATATTTTATCATTCAGAAACTGCTGAAACTGGCGCTTATCTGCGGTCTCGTCCTCGTCGCGCTTTTCGGCTACTATTACATCACCGCGCCGGAAGAGTTCCCCGAACGGGTGGTGGAGACCGTTCAGGAGGTCAAGACGAGGACGGGGGGGCTTGTCGAAACGGGCAAGGTTATTCTGGAAAAGGGGAAAAAGATCGCCGGGCAAGTCGCCGACGAAGCCGCTGAAGAGGCGAAGGACGTCACCCGGGAAGAAAACGTCCTTACAGAAGATTGATCTCCATGGCCCGGACGGGACATGCCTTGACACACATTTCACAGCCACTGCATTTTTCAGGATCGAAAAGGATCTTCATCGTTGCCTGATCGAGGTAGAGGGCGTTTGCCGAACAGAAGGCAAGGCAGGCGCCGCAGTGTACGCATTTGTCCACATTTTGCGTGACGCTTTTCGAGAGGGGATCCACCTTCAAGCCCGATTCCCTGAGGAACCGGATTCCCCGGTCGAAGTTGTCCTTCGTGCCTGTCAGGTCAAGAACGAGGAGGCCCTCGCGCCGCGGCAGTACTCGTGCCCGCAGGATATTGAAGGAGAGGTCAAAGTCCTGGGCCAGCCGGCAGACGATCGGCTTGTCAACCACATCCGGCGTGTAACGGAGAACGACCTTTTTTGAATAGATATTTTCCATAGAAACCCCGATTCTGGAAATAATAGGGTCAGTTTCGGAAACTGTCAAGTAATCATTGTCCTTATGAACCTTCCTCCGATTCGAGGAGCGTCGGCCAGTCCAGGGAGGCAAACCGGTTGCTGAGCGGGTGATCATCATCAATAATAGTGTACACAAGGTTCGAAAATATCTTTGATGCTATGGCCCGGACCGGTTCGACGGGTACCACATCGTCACCGCTCCCGTGATAGACGATGACGGGCATGTCCAGTCTCCGCTCAAGATAAGGTTCGAATTCCTCAATATCGAGGGCGGGCGCGAGAAGGATCAGTTTTTTTACCTTGTGAGGGTTCTCGCAGGCGTAAATGGCCGCCATGAGGCCGCCATAGCTGGAACCGACGATGATCAGGTCCTCACGGCCGGCGAGGATCTCCCGAAGCGTGTTCATGCGCGCATCAAGCGGTCCCGTGTAATCTTCGATGATCATCGAAGGATACCGCTTCCCGAAGTAGGTGCCCTTTGTTCCCCGGCCGCTGCTCTCCAGCCCATGAATAAAAACCCGTGTTACCGCCATGGATTGCGTTCTCCTTTAGTTTTGAACGTCATACTATCCATAATGATATTTTGCAAGACCGGGTATCATGAATCGAGATTCGGAAATCGTGATGCGAGGATCGGGGATCGGAATCCATAATCCATAATCCATAATCCGTAATCCGGCCTTCACATTTTTCCCTCTGCCCCTTTGTCGCTTTTTAATGAGTTGCCTTGAAATTCAATCTTGTGATAGGAAAACCCAATTACAGGAATCGAGGCATGTTATGGCAGTCGTGGTCCCATTCAGAGCGCTCAGACCGGTGCGGGAGAGGGCGGAAAATATCGCCTCCTGTGCCTACGATACGGTAAGTTCCGAGGAGGCACGACGGATCGCGCAGGGTAATGAATACAGCTTTCTCCACGTGGTCAAGTCGGAAATAGACCTTTCACCGCAGGTCGATCCATACAATGAAGCGGTATATGAGAAAGCGGCCCTTAATCTGCAGGCCTTTATTCAAAAAGGACTCTTCATCAGGGACGAAATTCCCCGGTTCTATGTGTACCGGCAGACGATGGGTCGCCACGTACAGGACGGGATCGTCGCCTCGGTGGCTGTTTCCGATTACCGGTCCGGCCTGATCAAACAACATGAACTCACCCGCTCCGACAAGGAACGGGACAGAACGAAGCATATCATGACGGTCAACGCCCAGACGGGCCCCGTGTTCATGACATACCGGTATGTACCCGCCATCAATGAGATCGTCGGTAATACCGTGGAGGAGTTTCCGGAGTATGATTTCACGGCCGACGATGGGGTCAGGCACACGGCCTGGATAATTGGAGATGATGGGACGGCGGAGCGGATCCGTGATGAATTTTCAAAGGTCCCCGTCCTCTATATAGCCGATGGGCATCACCGGGCGGCGTCGGCCGCGGCGGTCCAGCAAATGCGGGCCGAGGCAAATCCTGTCCATACCGGCGGGGAAGAGTACAATTTCATGATGGCCGTTCTTTTTCCTCACGACCATCTCAATGTGATGGCCTATAACCGTGTCGTCCGTGACCTGGGGGGGCTTGACGAGAGACGGTTCCTCGAGCAGTTGTCCGATCCTTGTATCATGATCGCTGATGTGAAGGAAAAGATTCCCGATGAAAAACACCGGTTCTGCATGTACCTGCGGGGGCGGTGGTTCGGCCTGCAGGTCAGGCCGGAACATGCCGCAGGGGGTGACGCCGTCGAAACGCTCGATGTGTCGATACTGCAGCGCCACGTGCTTGAGCCGATACTGAATATACGGGATGTCAGGAATGACAGCCGGATCGATTTCGTGGGTGGGATCCGGGGAACGGCCGAACTGGAACGGCTGGTCGATTCCGCGGCATATGCCGTCGCTTTCTCTCTCCATCCTCTCTCAGTGGATGACCTTATCGCTGTTTCAGATGCCGGCAGGATCATGCCTCCCAAGTCCACCTGGTTCGAACCGAAACTGCGAAGCGGTATCTTCGTTCACCTCCTTGATTGAATGGAACAGGTACAGGGGCAATATAATCTGATCATCATCCTGGGGCCCACCGCTTCGGGGAAGACGGCCCTGGCAGCACGGTTGGCCGCGGACCTGGACTCCGCAGTGATATCTGCCGATTCACGCCAGGTTTACCGCGGCATGGACATCGGAACGGGGAAGGACCTTCAGGAATTCGTTATTGAAGGCAGGCATGTTCCCTATCACCTCATCGATATTGTCGATCCCGGCCGGGAATTCAGCGTTTTTGAATATCAGCAGCGATTCCACGATTGTTTTCTGACCCTCCTGAAAGAAGGCGTCGTGCCCGTCATGGTGGGTGGAACCGGCCTGTATCTTGAAGCCGTCATCGAGGGATACCAAATGGCGGAAGTTCCTCCGGACCTGCTGTTGCGCCGTGAACTGGAGATGCTGGACATGGAGGAACTGAAAGAGCGTTTGCGGTCGATCAACCCGGCACTTCATAACACAACGGACCTGGTTCACCGTGAGCGGGTCCTTCGAGCTATCGAGATAGCCGAACATGATGGGGAATCCGGATCCGGTAACGTTTCGCGTGTCCCCGTGCGTCCCTTCATTGTGGGGGTGCGGTGGGAGCGGGACGTCCTGCGCCGTCGGATCACCCTGCGTCTCGCGGCACGGCTTGAGCAGGGCATGATGGATGAGGTCAGGAAACTCCATGAAGAGGGCATCAGCTGGGAGCGGCTCGACCTCTTCGGCCTCGAGTACCGGTATATCGGCCGCTGCCTGCAAGGGATGATTTCCCGTGATGAAATGGTAACAGTCCTCAACACGCGGATCCACCAGTTCGCCAAGCGCCAGACGACCTGGTTCCGTCGCATGGAGAGGCGAGGTGCCGTCATACACTGGATAGACGGGGATGATTACGCGACCCTCGCGGAACTCGTCAGGGAAGCGGGAATTACCGGTCGCCTTGGGTGAGGGCCGCAACGCAGCATGTGGACTTTCCACGAAGTCGTCAATAATGTGTTTCGTAGCCGTTGACGTAAACGGTCTCTGTTGTCTCGCCTTGGGCCGTTACCACGTGAGCTGTGACGGTGATGGGAAAGACGGGAATCCCGGTAATGATGTAATACCCATTTCCTTCCGAGCAGTCTGCCTGATCGGTACTCCACCAGTATTGGTAGCCCTGGGTGGTTCCACATTTATAGAGGTCGTATTCGCCTTCGACTAAATCTCCGGTTATGTACACGCGTTCGGCATTTTTTGCATAGACGACAAAACGGTAACACCAGATATCCTCCCCGTTGGTGATTTTATACAGCGTGGCAAGAAAGGTCGCTTTTTCGGCCCACCAGGTTCCCCCTGACATCGACGACATGTACCAGTCACCATCCATTGAATAAGCCGTGGACAATCCTGTTCCTGAATAGGTAGTCCCGTTCGCGGTGATTGTTAAAAAGATATCGGACCCGTCTATTGAACCTGTTCCCCCCGCATGGGAAGCAATGCTGAAAGTCAGTTTCTCGGCGGACTGGTTGATCACCATGAGCAGGGGACCTGCATATCCGGGCTGTTTTCCCTCCGTGTAGTAACACTGCCAGACGCCGGTGACGTCTATGAGACTGCCGCCGTCATCGTCCACTGAACCGGTGCCTATGACACACAAAAAGCCACAGATGATTATGAGAATGATGAATGAATATCGAAGGGGAGATAAGATCTTCATGGCAGCTGCATTTCCTTTTCTTTTTTAGATAGTCAGATAGCAAGGAAGTGGGGAAAAAGCAAATATTGTTGCCCTTTCTCAGAGTGCCGCTGTGATAAAGGGACTCATATATTGTGTTTTTTGACCGTTTGGAGTATTGCAGGCGCAATAATGGTCGCCTTGCTGGTGAACAATGAAGGGAAAGAACAGAATTCAGCGTTACCTTGACGATTACGCCCTCAGGGGCCCCTGGGAGGTGATCCCGAAACCGGAAGGGGGAGTGGGGGCGGTAGTGGTGATCCCCGCCCTTGCCGAGTCCCGTTATCTCTTTGAGACACTGGCCGCCCTTGCCGAAAATGACCCGGCCGAGCTGCGACGGGCACTGGTTATCTGCGTCATCAACAACCGGGGCCCAGGCGGTGCCGCCCCTAAGGATATCGAAGACAACCGGATAACGCTCGCTGTTCTCCGTTCTCTGGAAAGTCGTTCACTGCCGGGGGAATTGCCTCAGTGGGTATCGAGTACGCACCTGGAACGGATCCTTGACGGTTCTCTCCGTCTGGCGAGCATTGACGCTTCATCTCCCGGATATGAGATGCCCGCCGGGACCGGCGGCGTCGGCATGGCACGGAAAATCGGTTTTGACCGGGCACTCACGGTCTTTGATCATGATGTGCCGGGAGTGAAGCTGCTCTTTTCACTTGACGCCGACACTCTCGTCGAAAGGGGATATCTCTCTTCGGTCCGCACGTTTTTCGAGGAAACGGGGTCATCGGCCGCCGTTATCGCCTTTGCTCACCGACAGGGCTCTACGATGCGTGAGAGAGAGGCGATCTGCGCCTATGAAACATTCCTTCGCTATTACGTTCTCGGCCTCCATTTCGCGGGCTCTCCCTATGCATATCATTCGATCGGTTCGACCATGGCCTTCACCGTGGACCGCTATGCAGCGGTACGGGGAATGAACAGGCGCCAGGCCGGCGAGGACTTCTATTATCTCAACAAGATGGCGAAAACAGGAACGATCGGCA
Organism: Deltaproteobacteria bacterium; assembly: GCA_016933965.1. Taxonomy (NCBI): domain Bacteria; kingdom Pseudomonadati; phylum Myxococcota; class Myxococcia; species Deltaproteobacteria bacterium. The sequence continues at coordinate 71,074 of JAFGTS010000026.1, forward strand.
AAATAATTTCCACGCGTGTCCATCCTTCTTCCCGACCTTCCCGCCGCGTCCCCTTCGGTACGGGACGGAAGGTGGCCGGGTTTCTGGGAGAGGATGCCGACTACCTGGTGTATGATCCCCGCTGCTTTTCCGTTCTGAAAGACCTCATCACAGCGATTCCCCGTGTGGCCGAGTCTCCCGGTGCTGCACAGGAAACGCTCGCGACGCTCCATCCGCTGCTTGAAGGATTTCTTGTACAGAACCATTTTGATGAAGCATGGCGGAACATCCGGAGAAACGGCCGTTCCCGGGCGGTACTGACGCGTCATTTCCATACCTGGTTCGACGGGTTCAGGACCTTCAAATTCATTCGTTACCTTTCCGCTCAGGGGCTGCATTCCGTCGACATGTTCGACGCCGCGGGGGAACTGCTGGCCATGATGCGACGGGGGACGCCGGCGGCGGTGAAGGGGGCGATCATGCCTTCCTTTGATGAACGGTTTGCACTCCTCGATCATCTTCGGCTGCTCGAAGATGAATTGAACGCGCCAGCAGGCGTGCCGAAAGCCGTGGCCGGCTAAATCCCCGTTGATGGACGGCATGCTTCATGCTATAGTTTATCCGCGAATAACGCGAGGAATTAAAAAGATATTTGACAACTTCGTAAAAGGTCAGCATGCGGCGCGGCGCTTCATTTTTTCATCATTTCGACTTACAAACAACCGTGCCTTCAAGCTTTTCACGAAGCCGTCTCATATGATACAGTGGTGCGACTTTTTACGAGGGTATCAATAGTTGGACCGGGAACAAGAAAACAGACGAAAGACGAACACCCTGCATGTCGGTTCAGTAAAAATAGGCGGCGACGCCCCTGTTGTCGTTCAATCAATGACCTGCACCGATACCCGTGATGTGGCGGCAACGATCGAGCAGATTAGGCGACTCGAAGCGGCGGGCTGTGAAATAGTGCGGGTTGCCGTTCCCGACAGGGAAGCGGCCGATTGCCTGAGGACGATCAAGCAAGGCATATCGATCCCCCTCATAGCCGACATCCATTTCGATCACCGGCTGGGGATAGCCGCCATGGAAAACAATGCCGACGGCATACGGATAAATCCCGGGAACATGAAGCGAAGCGGCCTGCGGGAGATAATCGCCTGTGCTGTGGAGCGCGGGACGGCGATACGCATCGGTGTCAACGCCGGCTCTCTCGAAAAGGACCTGCTGGAGGAACACGGAGGACCGACAGCGGAGGCGCTTGTTGAAAGCGCCTTGAGGAATGTCGCCTTTTTTGAAGACCACGGATGTGCGGCCCTGAAACTATCCCTGAAGTCCTCCGACGTGCCGACCATGGTGGCCGCGTACCGTGCCGTTTCCGGCCGTACTTCTCATCCGCTGCACCTCGGGGTCACCGAAGCGGGGAATATGCTCCGGTCGGCCGTAAAGTCCTCCGTCGGCCTGGGTATTCTCCTCCATGAAGGGATCGGCGATACCATCAGGGTCTCGATCACCGGCGATCCCGTCAGCGAGGTCACCGTGGCCTATGCGATACTGCGGGCATTGAAGCTCCGACTTGTCGGACCCGATATCATATCCTGCCCGACCTGTGGCCGTTGCGAGATCGATCTGCCGAAACTGACCGAGGAAGTGGAACGCCGGCTGGCGGGGATGAGGGAACATCTCACCGTGGCGCTCATGGGGTGTGTGGTGAACGGACCGGGTGAGGCGGCCGAGGCCGACGTCGGTATTGCGGGCGGGCGGCACATGGGGTTGCTGTTCAGAAAGGGCAGGGTCGTGCGCAAGGTCCGTGAAGAAGAGTTTGTCGATGCGCTGATGGAAGAGATACAGTCAATTATACGGGAATGAGGAGGAATGATGCGCTACTCACAGATGTTTTTACCGACGGTAAAGGAAGTTCCCTCTGATGCGGAAATCATAAGCCACCAGCTTATGCTTCGAGCCGGCATGATACGGAAGCTGACGAGCGGGATCTACTCATATCTGCCTGTGGGATACCGGGTGATCAGGAAGATTGAAAACATCATTCGCGAAGAAATGAACCGGGCCGGCGCCCAGGAGACGTTCCTGCCGGCCGTGCAGCCCGCCGAGCTCTGGCAGGAATCGGGCCGGTGGAATTTCTACGGCAAGGAGCTGCTCCGGTTCAAGGACCGGCATAATCGGGACTACTGCATCGGGCCGACCCACGAGGAGGTCATTACCGACATCGTTCGAAACGAGATCCAGACCTACCGGCAACTTCCCACGAACCTCTACCAGATACAGACGAAATTCCGGGACGAAATCCGGCCGCGGTTCGGCGTGATGAGGTGCCGGGAATTCGGCATGAAAGACGCATACAGCTTCGACGTGGACGAAGAGGAGGCCGGCAAGAGCTACCGGGCCATGTTCGAAGCCTATAAGAGGATATTTGCCCGGTGCGGTCTCCGTTTCCGGCCCGTCGAGGCCGACAGCGGGAACATCGGCGGCAGCTACTCCCATGAATTCATGGTCCTGGCGGAATCAGGCGAGGACGCCATCGTGTTCTGCAGTTCATGCAATTATGCCGCGAACCTTGAAAAGGCCGAGATAGCCCGCCCCGAGAAGGAACCTGTCGACGAAAAAGATTTCCTGACACCGGAGGATGTATATACACCTGATGTGCGTACCATAGAGGAAGTCTGTGAATTTCTCAAGGTGACACCGCAGGATGTGGTGAAAACGCTGATCTTCGTCGCCGACGGCAGGCCGGTTGCCGCGCTTATCAGGGGTGACGAGGAGATCAACGAGGTGAAACTGAAGAATTATCTGGCCTGCGATGATCTCGAACTGGCGATGGATGACATTATCATGGAAGTTACCGGTTCTCCACGCGGATTTGCGGGCCCCATCGGGATACGGGCGGACATCATCGCCGACCATTCTCTCATAAACATGAAGAACTTCGTTGTGGGGGCGAATCGGGAAAATTATCACCGGATCAACTGCAATATGGGAAGGGACGTTTTTATCAAGGATTTTGCCGATCTGCGGATCATCAGGGAGACCGACATCTGCCCTCGGTGCGGGGAGGCCATTTCCTTCGCCCGCGGCATCGAAGTGGGACACGTCTTCAAACTGGGAACAAAGTACAGCGAGGCGATGAAGGCCACTTTCCTCGACCGGGACGGGAAGGAAAAACTCATGATCATGGGCTGTTACGGGATCGGGGTGGGAAGGACGATGGCGGCCTGCATCGAACAGAGCAACGACGAACACGGCATTGTCTGGCCCATGTCGATAGCCCCCTATCAGGTGATCGTGACACCGGTCAACAGCAAGGATGAAACGATCCGGGCTGCGGCATCGGAGATTCACAATGAACTGTCGGCGGAAGACATTGAAGTGATCCTTGACGACCGGGATGAACGGGCCGGCGTCAAGTTCAACGACGCCGACCTTATCGGGATCCCCCTGCGGATCACCATCGGTGCCAGGAACCTTGCCGAAGGAAAAATGGAAATACGGGACCGGAGAACGGGAGAGGTCACCCTTGTTTCGCGGGAGGATGTTCTTTCTTTTGTGAAGGACGGAATAGAAGAAGAATTGCAGCGCCTGAACAACCCGCCTGAGGAATGAGTGTTCCGGAAGAAACGGCGGTGTGGGACGACCAGGGTGAGATCACGTAAGTTTTGTTTCGAAACGGCCGTGCTATGATACGCATCACCGACATACTTGATGAGGCCCAGAAATACCTGTCTCAGGAAGAAATGGAGATGATCGAGAAGGCTTATATCTTCAGTGCTTCCGTGCACCAGGGACAGGTGCGCCTTTCGGGGGAACCCTATCTGATCCATCCCCTGGAAGTGACGGGAACGCTGGTGAAGATGAGGCTTGATGTGGCGACGATCGTTACGGGATTGCTGCACGATACCGTTGAGGACACGCTGGCCACGAGGGACCAGATCGAAGAGGCTTTCGGTAAAGAGGTTGTTTTTCTCGTGGACGGGCTGACCAAGATCAGCAGGATCAGGTTCGGCAGCCAGCTCGAGCGCCAGGCGGAGAATTTCAGGAAGATGATTCTCGCCATGTCTTCAGATATCCGTGTGCTCGTGATCCGCCTTGCCGACCGGATCCACAACATGAAGACGCTCGATTTTCAGTACCCGGAAAAACAGAAATTCATCGCCCAGGAAACTCTTGAGGTCTACGCGCCGCTGGCGAACCGGCTCGGCATCAACTGGATGAAGATCGAGCTCGAGGACCTCGCCTTCAAATACCTGTATCCGGAAGAATACTTTGAGCTCATCGAAGGGGTGGCGAAGAGAAAGGACGAGCGTGACCGCTATACGGAAGAAGTGAAGAGCATCATCACCCGGGAAATGGGCAGGTATGATCTGGCGGGCATCGTCGAAGGAAGAGCGAAGCATTTTTACAGCATATTCAATAAGATGCGTGAGCAGAATCTCCAGTTCGATCAGGTCTATGATCTCATGGCCTTTCGGATAATCCTCGATTCAAACCAGGTGAAGGACTGCTATACGGCGTTGAGCCTCGTTCATGAACTGTGGAAGCCCGTTCCGGGCCGCTTCAAGGACTATATCGCCATGCCGAAGGCGAATCACTACCGTTCGCTCCATACAACGGTGATAGGGCCCTATGGAGAGCGGATGGAAGTACAGATACGCACGAAAGAGATGCACGAATGGGCGGAAAAGGGAATCGCGGCACACTGGCGTTACAAGGAGGGAAAGGCCTTTTCGGGGGAAGAGGACGACCAGATAAAGAAGCTGCGTGAGCTTCTTGAGGTCCAGCATGATCCGGGAGATGCCCGTGAGTTCATGAAGAACCTGAAGATAGCCCTCTATCCCGACGAAGTCTATGTCTTCACCCCCCGCGGAGACGTCAAGTCCTTTCCCAAGGGGGCGACACCGATCGACTTTGCCTACAGCATACATACCGATGTGGGGAATCAGTGCGTCGGCGCCATGGTGAACCGTACAATAGTTCCCCTGAAATACAAGCTGCAGAACGGTGATACCGTTGAGATTACGACGCAGCCGGGGCATTATCCCAGCAAGGACTGGCTCAAGTATGCCGTTACCACCAGGGCATTATCGAAGATCAAGCAGTTCATCAAGACGGAGGAACGGGAGCGGAGCGTCGCCCTGGGACGGGAGATCCTTGAAAAGGAACTGCGTCGGCACGACCTGAGATACAACCAGCTCATTAAAACGAACAAGTTCAAGACCGTCCTCGCTGAATACTCTCTGAGCAGCCTGGATGATATGCTCGCCCTCGTCGGCTACGGCAAACTGTCGGCGAAACACCTGGCGAACCGCTTCATCCATGAAGAAGAGCCGAAGAAGGAAACAGGCATCTTTGAAAAGATGAAGCGCAAGTTCCGGAAGACCCATGATGCGGGCGTCTCCATAACCGGCGTGGACAATATCATGGTCCGCTTTGCGAAATGCTGCAGCCCTATTCCCGGCGATAACATCGTGGGGGCAATTACCCGCGGGCGCGGTGTGAGCGTCCATGTGGCAACCTGCCCGAGGATACAGGACATGCCACCGGAACGGATCATCGAAGTAGAGTGGAACATCGAAAAAAAACAGACCTATCCGGTAAATATCCGTATCAAATGTCACGACAAGCGGGGCCTTCTGTCGGAACTCACCAATGTTATCGCCTCCTCGGGTATCAACATCAATTACGCCAATATCGATACCGTTCCGGGACAGTTGGCGACCTGCGATTTTCAGCTCGGCGTCAATGACCTGAGCCAGCTGAACCGGCTGATATTCGACCTCAGAAAACTGAAAAGCGTCAATACCGTTGAAAGGCTTCGGGAACCCTTTGAAAGGACGGAGAAGAAGATCCCAACATGATCCCCCCTGTCAGGGGTTTCATCATTGACAGCACCGATCGGCATGCGTTATGAAGCGTGGGTTTGAAGGAACAGAAATGGGAAGAACGAGAAACATGCGATCATTAACCTGCAACTGGAAGACCATCGGCCTGATCCTGTTCATATGCGGCATGCTCGCAGTACCATCGGCCGCGACGGCCCGGCCGTTGACGGTCTTCGTCGATCCAGCCCATGGGGGGGACGATCGGGGAGTCGAACTCGACAGAGGGGATTTCGAAAAGGAACTGACACTGGACGTGGCGAAAGAGATCGAGAACCGGTTCCGGGGCAATCGCGACATATCGATCATCCTCACGCGAAACGGTGACGAGACGGTGCCCGTGGAACGACGGCGTACCATGGCGCGGGAGAAAAAGGCGGATCTGTTCATCAGTCTTCACATCAATGCCGGGTTCGGAGCCGGTGCGGCCGGTTATGAAATATATTTCTCCGATGGTTCCTGGGTTCGGAAGCAGGGAGAGAGCGGCGATATTATCATTGAAGATATGATAGAGAACCGGATCAGAAACGACAGCATAAGGTTGGCCCAGATCATCGAGTATCATATCGGGTCCGTATTCCCCCGCCAGGGAAGGGGGCTTCGAAGCTCGCCCGTCCTGATCCTTTCAGGGATGGAAAATGCCGGGATACTGGTGGAGTTTGGTTTTGGAACGAACGTAAAGGATCGGAAAAAACTGCTGGATCCCAATATCCGGGAGGCGATCGCCCGGGCTGTGTGTGACGGCATTCAGGCTTACAACAAGGGAAGGGAGAAGCAGGATGCGGAGTGACGGACGCCGGTGGGACCAGATACGTCGCTGTACGATAACGAGGAAGTTTCTCAGCCACGCGCCGGGTTCCGTACTGATAGAGATGGGGGGAACGAAGGTGATCTGCACCGCCTCCATTGAGGATTCCGTGCCGCCCTTTCTCAAGAATAGCGGCCAGGGATGGCTGACGGCGGAATATTCCATGCTTCCCCTTGCCACGCCGACCCGGAACGTCCGTGAATCCGTACGGGGGCGCACCGGCGGTCGCACACATGAGATCCAGCGGCTGATCGGCCGGTCGCTCCGCGCCGTGACGGACCTTTCACTCCTGGGAGAAAAGACCATCTACATCGATTGTGATGTCATCCAGGCCGACGGCGGCACCCGAACGGCTTCGATAACGGGCGGGTTCATCTCCCTTGTCGATGCTCTGCGAAGGTTCCGCGATCAGGGGGCCATCGACGGATTTCATGTTTCCGACTTCGTTTCGGCTGTCAGTGTCGGTGTCGTGGGAGGGGATATCCTTCTCGACCTCAATTATGAAGAAGATTCCCGGGCGGAAGTGGACGCGAACTTCGTCATGACCAGAACGGGAAGGATCATAGAAGTCCAGGGGACGGCCGAACGGGAGCCCTTTCCCCGGGACGTATTGGAACGGATGATCGACGTTGCCCAGAAGGGAATCGCGGAACTGACGGACATGCAGAAGGAGCTTCTGGGGGACCTGTAACACTGTTTCTGCGGGAATGCACGCCTTCTCCCGGCATGGTGTAACAAGACGAAAAGGAAGAGACGGACCGAAAAGGGTGTTGATATTAGCGACGAAAAACAGGGGGAAAATCAGAGAGCTGAAGGCCTTGCTTGAAGAACTGGACGTAGAGGTCGGCTCGCTTCTTGATTATCCCGAGATGCCGGAAGTCCTGGAAGACGGATCCTCATTCTTCGAAAACGCCCTGAAAAAGGCGCGGGCCGTTTCGGAATACACGGGGGACCCTGTTGTTGCCGATGATTCAGGGCTTGTCGTGGAATGCCTGGGCGGCCGGCCGGGTATTCATTCCGCCCGTTACGCCGGACCGCGGGCATCGGACGAGGATAATTACCGGAAACTTCTTGAGGAAATGCGCGGGGTTCCCGATTCAGAACGTGCCGCCGCTTTCAGGTGCAGCCTGGTGCTCTATCACCCGGACGGAACATACCGATCCTTCGAGGGCATGCTGGAGGGCTTCGTTGCACAGGAACCGCGGGGAACGAAGGGTTTCGGTTACGATCCGGTCTTTATCGTTCCCGAATACGGAAAGACGGTAGCCGAACTTCCCTCCGAGGTCAAGAACAGGATCAGTCACCGCGCCAGGGCCTTTCAGGAACTGAAAAAAACCTTGAAAAAAGAGGCGCGAATACACTAAAACCCGGTCGTCGGGGCGTGGCGCAGCCTGGTAGCGCGCTTGCTTTGGGAGCAAGATGTCGCAGGTTCAAATCCTGCCGCCCCGACCAGTAATTTCAAGTACGTGCGCATTTCCCTTCCTATCATGATCACCAGTGGAGAACAGTTTTGAAAATGCAGTCCTTTGTGCAGGAAAAAGTTAAAACATACTATTGGGATAATGATTTTAATTGTGCCACCACCAGCCTACTGATCCTGTCGGAAATATTTGACGTTCCATTGACGGATCAGGTCCTGGATTCGGTACTTGGAATGCATGGCGCCGGAGAATATGGGGCTCAATGCGGATTGGTGGAAGGGACATTACTGTTTCTGGGCATCATCGGAAGGTGTACAGGTATTCCGGATGATGAGATCATACTGGGTTGTAAAGAATATGCCGGCAGGTTTGAGGAACAGTATTCAAGTCTGTTATGCAGGGAACTAAGGCCGGAAGGGTTCAGTGAAGATAATCCGCCCCATATATGCGAAAGCCTGACATGCAGGGCTATATGTTTCGCTATTGAGTTTGTAAGCACATTCATCGGTAAAGGGAATTCGTCGAATAACAATCCATAACCGCCTTGATTTTTACTTTCGGCAGGGGAGGGTACTTGATATCCGGTATCCTTTCTCATCCTTCAGAAAAGGCCGTTCGAACCTCCTTGCACCACTGAAAACAAGCCCTCCATTTTTTGTTACCCATGAATTAGACAGTATTGCCTCCAGAGTGTGTATACAGTATAAATTTTGATAACTATCTGTATATAAACTACTAATGAGACACTGCCCAAGGCGGTAATCATAAATTATACAGTATAATTTTCCTTGACTCCTGGAATTATACAGTATAAATATGGCCTATATGAACAAGATGAAACAGTGACAAAAAGGAGGATATGCCATGAGTGCGGAGCCTCTTATCAGCAGCAAGGAGATTCTTCAGCGGCAGGGAATCTCGCGGGCGACGCTGAACAATTACATCAGGCTCGGCATCATTCCGCGGCCGGTTGTCAAAAATCCGGGACCGGAAATGGCGGGTACGAAGAAGATCGGTTATTTCCCCCTCGAGGTCGAAGCCCGCATTAATAAGGTAAAAACCCTGAAGGCCCAGGGATATTCAATGGATGAGATAGTTCTGGGATTTCAGGACCACCCCATTGATGTCAGTTATTCGGGAGATGTAACCGAGGATCTCCGTTCCTCTGAAAACACGGATATTGAAGCCGCGGAAATGACGGAATCTCCCATCGTACATGAATCTGAAATCATTGATGAATCGCTGAGATCAAGACGAATGGAGGAAAGTCGCCGTCGGAATATCGAGGTGCCCGCGTATCTTCGGAAGGACCGGCGCTTTTCTGAAGAGAGAAGGGCGGCGGCAATTGATGCTTTTCCCCATCCTGACCGGAACGCCCTTGCATGTCCGGCCTATCTTCTCAATGAGCGTTTCGACATCGTCTGGATGAATGATCCGGCACGTGCGCTGCTTATGGAACGTGGTCTTGGACTTGATAGAAAGCCTATTGAAAAGAATATATTGCGTTTATGCCTTAAGGTATTGCTTGAAGAAAAAAACGTGGTCCTTGAGACTCTTCTGGATTTTCATAGTGCACTCATGAAGGTCTCTCAGGATGGTACGATCTATCCTTCGATCAGTACCGGCCTGACCGAGCGGGAGTCGAACCTGCTCGGTGAGAGCTTTCAAAGAGCAGTAGCGTCGAAAAAAGAAGCTGTCAAAAGCAGAACGATTTCCCATCACCCCCGTGGGTCCCTGCCGGAACATATCATCGTTCATGCGGTATCCTTCGGCGGTGAAACCCTTATTCTTCTCGAAAGGTTCGATTCGACGGATATTTCCCGCATGCCGGCGGCGATCATGCCCGGAAAGGAAAGGAACGTCCTTTCTTTTCGAATGGAGCCTGTTCCGGAATCGCTCTGTGTACTTTGGACCGAGCTGTCAGCTCCGGAGCGGTTCTCGGCCGAGCTGCCGTCTCACGAGTATCTCCGTCTGATCGGTGATATCGGTCGTGCCGTCGACGCAGCAGGGGAGGCGTACGGCGGGCTGGTGCTGCCGCGGCGTGGTTGTGCAAGAGCGCTGTATTTCTTTGAACATAGTGACTCGCGGTATCTTAACGGAGCCCTGCGCTGTGCCATGAAGATACAGCAGAACGTTCGCGAGATATCACGTCAATGGAAGGATGTGAAAGGCTGGGACCGTGATATATTGCTTCATCTCGGAATTTCGGAGGGATCGGAATATGTGAGCGGCTCGGTTGGTCCGGATGGGTCTTTCACCTGCACGGGAGCCACCGAATCAGAGGCGGAGGGGGTCGCCAGGGCCTCGACATCGGGCGCCGTTATGGTGACAAAGGGCGTTATTGAAGGAATGAGCAGGGAAGACCGTTCTCAGCTGCGTTTCGGTATCGGAAGAAAGGGTCCTGAAAGGATGCAGTACCGCGAGAACCTCTTCGCCCGCCTGGGGGACCTGGATCCCGAAGCGAACCGGGACATGGCACATGTAGCCGTTGCAGAAATTATAAGAGAAGCGTGAAGCGTGAGACGTGAGGCGCTTAAATTCGGGATTCGGGATTACAGATTATGGATTACGAATCCCGAATAACGGTTTCCGAACCCCGATCCCTGAAGAGATAGAAGCTTCCTGATTATCACGGATGCAGCAGGGGGGCTTTTCCCGGACTGTCAATCAGATATGGTAGAGTTCTTTCCCGAAAACCCGGATCCAGTTCTTTTCCAGGATGTTCACAGATTTTTTCACCGGTCCCACGCCGATGATCATGACCGTCACATCCCCCGTGCCCACGCAGGGGTAAATGTAATCGACGTTGATGTCCTCTTCCTTGAGGACTTTCAGGACCACGTTGAGACCACCCGGATGGTTCGGGGTCTCGCAGGCGATTACGTCCTTCACTTCCATTTTATATCCAGCTGCCTTCAACGCATTTACGGCCTTGTCCGGGTCGTTGGCGACAAAATAGAAGATACCTTCATTCTCGCGGGTCGTCGCATAACAGCACGCAATGATATTGATCCGGTTCTCCCTCATCAGCTCACTGACGGCGGAAAGCCTGCCGGGAATATTCTCCAGCCACAATTCGATCTGTTTCACCGTTTTCATCGGGATGCTCCTTGCAATATGTAATCGGCGCCAAGGTTCAGGCTCCTGAGATTGGTCTTCATCAAACTGCCCACATTTTTCCCCTTGGTGACTTCATCGAGGGCTTTCATAATGGAGTCGATGCTGGTCATGCCTGTTTTTGCAACGAAGGCGCCGAGCATGATCATGTTCACCGTGCGCTCGTTGCGGAACTCTTTCTTGGCCAGGTCGTTGGCGGGAATTTTGACCGTCGCGATATCGCTGCGGGACGGTTCCATATCGACGAGACTGGAATTCAGGATGATGAGGCCGCCTTCGATCATCGCGCTTTCGAATTTGATCAGGGATGGTTTGTTGAGAATGACCGAGTGATCCGGCGAAGATGCAACGGGTGAATATATTTCCTCGTCGGAAACGGCCACGGTGCAGTTCGCCGTTCCGCCCCTCATTTCGGCTCCGTAAGAGGGGAGATAGGTGACTTCCATTCCATCGTTCATAGCGGCCACGGCATAGGCGTAACCCATCATGAGAACGCCCTGGCCGCCGAATCCCGCAAAGATAGTCTTTTTCATAGAATCGAACCCTTATTCCAGATCGCCCACCGTGTCCTTGATCACTTTCAGGGGGTAGGTTTTTGTGACGGTGTCATCTATATACTTGAGCGAATCGACGGGCGATAGCTTCCAGTTTGTCGGGCAGGGAGACAGTATCTCCACGAGGGCAAAACCACGTCCCGCCATCTGTATCTTGAATGCCTTTGTGAGGGCCTGTTTGGTCCTCCTGATATTTTTCGGCGAATTCACTGCTGTTCTCTCTATGTAGACGCTTCCCCGTGCGATGGCCAGCATCTCGCTGAGGTCCACCGGGCCTCCGTCGCGCAACTGGTCGCGCCCGCCGGGAGTTGTCGTGGAGTTCTGGCCGAGAAGGGTCGTGGGTGCCATCTGACCGCCCGTCATGCCGTAACAACTGTTATTGACGAAGATGATCGTGATGTTCTCGCCGCGATTGGCGGCATGTATCGTCTCCGCCGTACCGATGGCCGCGATGTCTCCATCGCCCTGGTAGCTGAAGACGATGCGGTCCGGGAGCGTCCGCTTGATCCCCGTTGCCAGCGCCGCACCGCGACCGTGCGGTGCCTCACCCATGTCGATGTCGAAATAGTCATAGGCGAGGACGGCGCATCCCGCAGGCGGAACGCCGATCACTCGATCGCCGATTCCGAGCTCATCGATTATTTCCGCTACCAGCCGGTGAATCAGACTGTGTCCGCATCCCGGGCAGTAATGGAAGACCGCTTTTTTCAGGTATCGGGGTCGTTGAAAGACTATCTGTTCCATCGCCTATTCCTCTTCCAGATGCTGCCGGTAATAAAGGCTGCTGATCACCTTTGATATCTCGTCCGGTGTGGATATGATGCCGCCCGGCCTGCCGTAGAAATGAACGTTTGCCCTCCCTTCAAGGGAAAGCTTGACGTCCTCCACCATCTGCCCCGTGTTCATTTCAAATACGAGAAAATTTCTTACCACCCGGCTCTTTTCGACCAGTTTGTTCTTGGGAAACGGCCAGAGGGTGATCGGCCGGAGGAGTCCCACCTTGAGCCCCATCTCACGGACCCGCTTGATGGCCCCCTTCGCGATGCGTGCCGCTGTTCCATAAGCGATAACGATCAACCGGGCGTCCTGGGTAAGATGGCATTCGGCCGCGGTGATCTCTTTGCTTATCGTTTCATATTTTCGATAGAGCTTCCAGTTGTGCTCCTCCATGGTGCTCGTGTTCAGGATCAGGGATTTAATGATCCTGCTGGGCCGGCCCTTCGCTCCGTCGAGGACCCAGGATTTTTCCGGGAGTTTGCGGGGGTCGATGGGATCGGGCAGCACAACAGGCTCCATCATCTGTCCCATCATGCCGTCGATGAGTATGACCACGGGCGTGCGATACCGATCGGCATATTCAAAGGCCTTTCTTGTCAGGTCAGCCTCTTCCTGGCCTGAGGCCGGAGCCAGGACGATGGACCGGTAATCTCCATGTCCACCGCCTCGAGTTGCCTGGAAATAATCTCCCTGGGTGGGTGCAATGTTCCCCAGGCCGGGACCGCCGCGCATGGTGTTGACAATGACCGCCGGTAGTTCCGAACCGGCAAGGAAGGAGATCCCCTCCTGCTTGAGGCTCACCCCCGGGCTCGATGAACTGGTCATGGCCCGGGTTCCCGCCATGGAGGCCCCCAGTACCATATTGATTGCCGCGATCTCGCTTTCGGCCTGAATGAACGTTCCGTCGGGGGTCTTTGCCATGGCCGCCGCCATGTACTCCGTCAATTCATTCTGCGGTGTGATGGGGTACCCGGCGTAGAACCGGCATCCGGCACGAACGGCTGCTTCGCCGATGACCTGGCTGCCCCTCATGAGCGTTTTCTTATTCACGATAAACCTCTATCGCCACGTCCGGGCACATGAGTGCACACAGGGCACAGGCCGTGCAGGTGCGGTCCTCGGGATTACTTCCGGACTGGGAAAATTTTGCGGGGTAATATCCCTTCTGGTTCAATGTGTCGGAAACAACTATCAACTGATTCGGGCAGACGGATATGCAAAGGTAGCATCCCTTGCATAATTCGCTGTCGATCGAGATGCGTCCGGTTTTCTTTTTCTTAATCATGAGCGCCCGTGATTCGACTGGTGGTTTTACCGAATGAGGAAACGGTATATATCGAACCATGATGTCGTTTTGTAAGCATTTGTGCATATGACTACTCATCGGATTTGTCAAGCATTTTAAGGAGCGTGAAAAAATTATTTTTCTTTGCGCCACCATCCTTGTCTTTGATATTTGCAAGTGATATCGGGTAATTAATCATAACATGATCCTTGAATGCCCGATTTTAAAGAAATCGGCCGTTGGCGGATAAAACTGTTGACCCCTTGAAAGGACCTGGTGTAGGTTTTGCTCCGATACCGGAAAGTTCGGCCGGAGAGGAAGACCGACGGCCGGTTGCCTGCATGAGGTTATCAGAGACCTGTTCGGGGAGAGATCGATGGACCTTTTTAATTCCGTGGAAGTTTGCATTCCCGTCATGCAGATAGCGCTTCTGCTCTTCATCGTTTTTTTCGCAGCCGTCGGCTTTATCCTGCACCCCGATTGATGGGATCATCTGTCGTCCGCCGTGCGATACGATGTTCGAGAAGGGCCGGCCACCGATGATTGAAGTACATCAGTTCGAAGAAGTAAGACAGATCAGAATGAGCCGGGAGATTGACGGCAAACCGGTGTATTGGGTGGCCGCCTATCTGGTGGATGGCCTTCTGGTCGATACGGGCTGCCACTATACGGCGGAGGAGCTTGCCGGATATCTCTCGGGGGAGCGAATCACCCGTGCCGTGAACACTCATTTTCACGAGGATCACGTGGGAGGGAACCATATCCTCCGGGATCGGTTCGGGATTCCCCTCTACGCCCATCACGACTCGATCCCGCTCATTGCAGAGAAGATATACCTCTATCCTTACCAGGAAACGGTCTGGGGACAGCCGTTACCGACGAGTGTGGAGGAGCTTCCGCCGGTCGTCGAAACAGGGACGTATACTTTTCACGTTATCGAAACACCGGGTCACAGCGTTGGTCACGTGGCCCTTGTCGAAAAGACCCGGGGGTGGTGTTTCTCCGGTGATATCTTTGCCCGCGAGGAGATGAAGTTCATCCGTCCCGAGGAGGACATGGGGCGGACGGTGAAATCCATGAAAACCCTCATGGCTCTTGATATGGACCGTCTCGTCCTCTTTACGTCGGTGGGCAAGATCATCGAGGACGGACGGGGGGCACTCCGGAAATGTACGCGGTATATTGAAGAACTGGCGGAACGGGCGGCGGACCTCCGGTCACGGGGATTCGATGTGCAGGGGATCATGACAGAGCTTTTCGGCGGCGAGCATCCCTTTGCCGATTTGACGAACGGTCAGTATACCACGGAAAACCTCGTGCGCTCCGTTCTGAAGATGAAACAACCCGGGGACTGCGGCGGCGGAGAAGGTTCATGACCAGATAAGATTGATTCAACGCACTCGTAAAAAGTCTTGACGGCCTGTTGCTGTAACCCCTTTTTCACAGGCCCGAAACATTTTTGATACATCTAAGCGGCTCGCTACAGGCGATTTCAAAACTCGCCTGCGGCTCAGACAGCTGAAATCGCTTATCTTCCGCTTCGCCGAGATGTATTGCAAAAATGTTTCAATGGCCGCTTCAAAAGGGGTGTACGTCTGGGAATGACTCGATCCCTTGGTGTATTTGACACAGTGACGAGGGATTAAGCACGAGGCTGAATGGTGATTTTATAGAAGTTGTCAAAATAGATCGTTTCCTGTTACCCTGATCTTACGAAGGAGGGAGCCGTCGGATGACAGGGAGACAATCGTCGTGGCATGAGGACCGATGCACATACTGTGGTCTATGTTTTCATCTGTGTCCCGTTCTTGAAATGCCGCTCGTCGAGGCACAGGAAGAGATCCGCCGGCTGTGCAGGAGCGGGGGAGGGTCCGTCGTTCTTGAAAAATGCAACTCCTGCATGTCCTGTAACCTCTTTTGTCCCGAGGGGGCCAATCCGTACAACCTTGTTCTTGAACGCTGGAACGAGTTGTATCTGAAAAGAGGGGCACCACCCCTGTACCGGTTCGTCTGTCCCACGGAAGAACCCAATATCTGGCAGCTTATCAACCTTTTTCTTTCTCCGGAAGAGCGTCGGTGGGTAGATGCGTGGATGGATTACACACCGGGAGAAAATGATACCATTCTCCTCATTGGAAATTATACACACCTCTTTCCCTTTATCATCGGCGGCAGCTCCCTGCTGAAACACTTCAAACCCGTTGACCCGATTGATCAGTGGGAGGGCGGGGCATACCTCTACCAGGGGGGCTACTTGGACGTGGTGCAGAGGATAGCCCGGCGCACACGGGATGATTTCACCCGGTGGAATGTCAGAGACATTGTCATTCTCACCGATGCCGTACACTATCTGTTAACGGAAGTCCACCCCCGTGAGATGGGGGTTTCCCACGAGGCGAGGTGTATCTCCTTTCATCGCTGGGCCGCTGAAAAGATCGAGACAGGCGAGCTGGCACTGCCGGCGGCGCCGCTGGGGATATCCGTCGCCGTCCATGATAATTGCTATTCAAAGGTGCTGGGAGGGGCATACTGGGATGATCCCCGTTGCATTCTGGAGAAATGCGGCTGCAATGTCGTTGAAATGAAGCACAACCGGGCAGACTCCCTCTGCTGCGGTTTCGGGGCCGGAGCATCCTGGGTCCGCAACATGTCCATACCGTTCGACATCATCCGGGAGGGTGTAAAAAAGTTCCGCGAAGCCGAAGAGACGGGTGCCGGCGCCATGGTTTCATACTGCAGCGGTTGTATCTATCTTCTCTGGGCTACCAGGGAACTCATGGGCAGTTCCATCGATGTGTATCATTCCGTAGAGATACTCCGGATGGCGATGGGGGAGAAAATACCCTATCCCCAGGCCCACATCGAGCGGGCCTGGGACGTGATCGCCATCATTACCTATCAGCTTCTGTGTTCGCTGTTCCAAAGGAATTTCTTTATCAGTTCAATAACCTATGATACAGAAAGAAGCACTTTTATTCCCCGTGGACGGGGCCTTCTCGGATTGATACGGCGGGCGCTGGGCATTCCCCTGGTCAGGAGGGTGTATGCCGGCATATTCAGAACCCTTATGCCGTTCATCACCACACGGTGAGGGGGGAAAGAGTTCAGAGAAAGGTAAAGCCGCTATGGAGGCATCATATGCCGTGCACAGTGAGGAGAAAAAACCTTCGGTGCGTTTCTCTGCCATAAAGAAAGAACTTCTGTCCACACCCATGTACCTCTGTCCGGAACGGGCCCTTCTTATCACCGAACATTTCAAGAAGTTCGACGACCCGACCGAGCCCATGGCCATAAGAAAAGCCAGAGCCTTTCGCCACCTTCTTTCCAGCAAGACGGCCCGTATCTTCCCCGGCGAACTCATCGTCGGTAATGTGGGCAGCCGGCGCAAGTCGGTCCTGATACAACCGGAACTGGCGGGCACTTACATGTCCGAGGAACTGCTCTGGATCGACAGGCGGAAAACGACACCGCACCTGATCAGCTGGAAGGACCGGCTCAAGCTTCTTTTTGGTGTTATTCCCTACTGGCTTCCGCGGAACATGATCTTCCGGGCCTTCAGGAACGAGCGTCTCGAGTATCTCCGGTACGCCTGGGAACAGTTGAACGCCGCGTATTATCTGGTGAACGAGGCGGGCGGTATCGGCCATTTCCTTCCGGACTATGAGAAAATGATATCCATCGGCGTAAAGGGGTTTCTCGAGGAAATGGACGGACGAGAGGATGAACTTCACCGTGCGGCACGGATCGCCTGCGAGGGGCTCGTCGTTTTTGCCGGGAATCTGGCGACTGAAGCCCACCGTCAGGCCGTGGAGGAAAAAGATGCCCTCCGGGCAGCGGAACTTCACGAAATATCAAGGATCTGCCGCAAAGTCCCCCGTGAACCGGCAGAGACATTTCACGAGGCCCTTCAGTCCCTCTGGCTGACCCACCTGGCCGTCTGTCTCGAGGGACTTAACTCGGCCGTATCCTTTGGACGGGTGGACCAATATCTGTATCCATACTACCGCAGGGATTGTGACCGGGGACACCTCACCCCGCAGACTGCCCGGGAATTGCTCCTCTGCTTCTCCGCCAAATCGACGGAGCACGTCTTTCTCATGTCGGAGCGGACCAGCGAATATCACGGTGGATACCTCGTGGTGCAGGCGGCGACGGTCGGCGGTGTCGACCGGGAGGGAAACGACGCCGAGAACGAGCTGACGTGGCTGTTTCTCGATGTCATGGAAGAATCGGGTCTCAGGGACCCGAACTACCTGGCACGGGTCCATGGATCATCGTCCGATGAATATCTGTTGCGCCTGGCCGACGTGGCCCGACAGGGCAAGGGAGTCCCCGCCATGTTCAATGACGATGTTGCGGTAGAGGCGCTGACCCGCCATGGACTGCCCCTTGATGAGGCACGGAATTACGGTATCGTCGGCTGCGTGGAGCCTTCCGTGCCCGGTAGAAGTTTCTTTTCCACCGATGCGGCGCTCTTTAATATTCCCATCTGCCTGATACTGGCCTTGAATGGTGGAAGGCACTGGGGAAGCCGCCGGCAGATCGGCGCACGAACCCTCGATCCCTCATCGTTCAGCGACATGAGGGCTGTGGTCGATGCCTTCCGTTGCCAGATGGAATTCATGGTCGGTCGCTTTGTCGCCGACATGCACAGGGTTGAAAAGGGAAATCGTGATTATCATCCCACACCATTCTCATCCATGCTTGTCACGGGCTGCCTTGAAACGGGAACGGATCTGACGGCAGGCGGAGCCCGATTCAACTGGAGCGGCGTCCAGGGCGTCGGTGTGGCCGATACGGCAGATTCTTTAGCCGCTCTCGATGATGTCGTCTTCAAGAAAGAGAGATACACCCTTGAACAGGTCGTTGCTGCTGTGAAGGATGACTTCAATGGACATGAGGCATTGCGGGCCATGATGATCGCGGCACCGAAATTCGGAAATGATATCGCGCTTGCCGATGATTACGCATGCGAGATCGTGACCATATTCCACGAGGCTCTTTCGCGCCATGCCGGTACGAGGGGAGGTCCCTACGTTCCCGGTTTCTATTCTTCAACCTGTCATGTGGGTTTCGGTAAGCATACCGGCGCTTTGCCGAGCGGCCGTAAGAAAGGAGAGCCCCTGGCGGCCAGCCTGGGAGCATCCAATGGGAGAGATCGCCTGGGGGCGACGGCCCTCCTCAACTCGGCGGCTCGCATAGACGGGACACTGTCTCCCAACGGGTACGCCCTCAACCTTCGTTTCGACCCCCATATCCTTGCAGGTGAGCGGGGAGCCCGCACATTGTCGGCGCTTGTCAAAGGTTTCTTTGCTTCCGGGGGAATGGAGATGCAGTTGAACGTCCTTGACCCCGACATGCTTGAAGATGCCTTTCACAATCCCGGTAAGTATCCCGGGATCGTGGTCCGCGTCGCCGGCTACTGCGCCTATTTTGATGACCTTCCGGCATCGGTTCAGCGGGAGATCATCAACAGGACGCGTCTCACGGTGTGAGGGCGTGAAGCGGAACCGTTCCATGATGCGGTACCTCTCGGTCAGACTTGTGATAACGCTTGTGCTGTTTGCATTGTTCATGCCGGCGGCGGACTGTGATTCTGCCGGTGCGGTGAACGAAAGGGACCACTGGTACCTGACCTGTTACGGCGGGGCCGTTTCGGCCGACACGATCATTGATGTCATGTCGGGAAATGCCGATTACGGTGGGTCATACAACCTGATCGCGGCCGCACTGGGGAGGGAGATCGGTCGTTTCGGCGAACACGTGAGCTTTGAGCTGGAAGGCCAGGCGGTCAAGCACTTCGGCGGCGAAGATTACCTGGAGTTCAACGGCGTCATCGTGGGACGCTGGCAGACCTTCCCCTGGAAGGAGCACGTTAAAACAAGCGTTGCTGTTGGCGAAGGGCTTTCCTATGCCACGGATATCCCGGAAGTTGAGCGCAAAGATCACAATAACGTATCGCGCCTTCTGAATTATCTTTCTTTTGAAACCGCCTTCTCGCTGCCGGAGATACCCCAGTGGAGTCTGATAGTCCGCCTGCATCACCGGTCCGGCGTATTTGGGCTTTTCAAGGGTGTGTACGGTGCCTCCAATGCTCTCTGTGCCGGCATCCGCTATGATTTCTGAAATCTCCGGGGAAAGGCCGCCTGCCGCCCCTTGCCTCATCTCATGTCATGACAGAGCATCATTTTCAGGAAGAGGTTTTTCCCTTTGATTCCTGAACGGGTGGAACCGTTTGGGATTTTTCGAGCTCTATCGTGATCGTCACCGCCGGCTGCTTTCCGTTCGTAAAATCCGAACCCGGGGGCAGGACGAGGCGGGGAGTGAGCTTTGTTGTTTCCGTCAATGAAGAAAGATCGATCGGTTCCGTGAAGACCTTGACCTTCTTTATGTTTTCCTTCTGGGTGATCACTTCCACCGAGGGGGGATCGATCTCGAGTTTCTGGATCTTCAGTCCCCCGGCAAGCTTGCCTTCAGTTTTCAGTTCGACAGGCAACGCGACGCGGATCAGTTGATGGGCCACAAAATTTATCTTGTTCGGTTTTATGTTGACAACCGTGAGGTTCGATGGGTGCTGGATGTTGTCCGTGCGGATCGCCTTGTCCTGGTGTCCCTCGACGATCTCGTTCATGTCAAAGGTTATTTTCAAGGATTCCTTGTTGAGGAGATCAAAGGCCTGCTTGGATCCCATGAGGGTGACCATGGTCTCCTTCGGTTTCTGCTCCTCGACGACCCAGTCGGCGGGCAGGTTCCGGTAGACGATGGGAACGACATAATCACGCTGAATACTCTCGGTCTGATACCCGAAGACCACCCAGAGCCCGCAGGCCAGTATCACGGCGATGGCCTTTTCCCAGGTATTCTCACTGATCCATCGCTGCCAGGCCCGTTTCGGTCCCTTTGGCCGGCGTTCCTGGTAGAAACGCTCCAGGACCTCGGTAATATCCCCGGGATTTTTCAAACGGAGAAGTTCTCCCTCCCGGGCGGCCGAAACGGTCCCCCGCTCTTCGGAGACAACGATGCACAACGCGTCGCATCTTTCCGAGAGCCCGATCGCCGCCGTGTGGCGAAGGCCGATATTGCCCAGCTTTCTTGGATTGATCGACAACGGAAGATGGCAGCCGAAGGTGACGATGCGCCCGTTATCGACGACAGCCGCGCCGTCATGTCCCGGCGAGTGTGGGTCGAAAATACTTTCAAGCAGAGATGCGCTCAGTTTTCCGTCGAGCGGGATCCCGCCCTTCAGATGACGTTCGAGCAGGTCTTTTCCTTTTACCACTATCAGGACGCCCCGGCGGTTCTGTGCAAGCCTGCCGACAACGGTGCTGATGACTTCAGTGTCCTGACCCGGTGCTGCGACGAGTGAACTTCTCCTGACGATTCCCCAGGTGGCCAGACGCTCGAAAAAGCGGCGCAGGTCCTCCTGGAATATAACGATCAGGGCTATGACCAGTATCGTAAAAAACCCCTGGAGCACATATTCGGTCAGGTAGAGGTGAAAAACGCGGGCGGCGGCGTATATGGCGGCAAGGATGACTATTCCGATCAGAACGAATCGTGAAGCCGTTCTCTTGAACCAGACGAGAAGGATATAGGAAAGAACGGCAATGATGGCAATGTCAAAGAGATCGGATATACGCAAATTTTGCAGAAGCTGGATAAAATACGTTTTCATGGCAATGTGTTCTCTTTTCGGACCGCGCTTTATGCTGCCGGCCGCGGCCTGGTGCTTGCCTGACCGGCGGTGACCGGCGTTTCAAGCCTAATATAAGGAACGAATATTTGGCAATATATTTCTTTTATTTCTCCTTGTTTTTTGACGAATTCCGCAAAGTCCGTATGCTGCGCAGGGCTTCAGCTTGTGAAATCGGGATCCGTAATCCGTAATCCGTAATCCGTAATCCATAATCCGTAATCCGTAATCCGTAATCCATAATCCGTAATCCGTAATCCATAATCCGTAATCCGTAATACATCCGTCTTTCTCGCTTAGCGCCTCACGTCCGGCATCCTTTCCTCGATCGCCAACAGCCCCTTGATATTCGATCAATTGTCATGATACTCATACAATACTAATGTGGTCACGGTCAGGGGACGTCACTAACCAGATCAGGTTTTAATCGTATCCTGGCAAAGGAGATGGAACAGGAACATGAAACGGAATGGTCATACTCCCGAAAACCCCGCACACACGTTACTTTCCCTGGCGGGCAGGAAAAAGACGATCCTCGTGATGTGTCACAACAATCCCGATCCGGACACCATTGCCTCGGCGGCCGCCCTGAGGAGCATCTTCATCCAGAGCGGTAATCGGAAAACCATCATCGGTTACGACGGCATCATCGGTCGTGCCGAGAACCGCCAGCTTGTCAAGCGTCTCCGGATAGATATGACGCACGTGAAGGACATCGATTTCACCGACTTCGCCGTGATCGCACTCGTGGACAGCCAGCCCGGAACGGGGAACAATGCGATACCCCGCAGGAACCGTCCCCATATCGTGATCGATCATCACCCGCTCAGGAAAGAAACCACGCGCTGTTCCTTTTATGATGTCCGGCCTCACTACGGGAGTTCTGCGACGATCCTGACCGAGTATTTGCGGGAACTGGACCTCGAGATCGACAAGAGGCTCGCGACGGCCCTTTTGTATGGCCTGAAGACCGATACCTACGGGTTGAGCCGGTCTTCGCTGAAAGCCGACCTGGAGGCATTTAATTTTCTTTTTCCGAAGATCGCCCCCCGCACACTCGCGGCGATTGAGAATCCGAGCGTACCGAAGACCTATTATCTGAAATTCGCCGACACGATAGCCCGCTCGGTACAGTACGGTGACACCGTCATTTCCGATATGGGGATATTGAACAACCCCGACATTACCGCTGAAATGGCGGATTTTCTGCTGCGTATGGAAAATATCAGATGGACCCTCTGCATGGGGGAATATCGTGACGACCTCTATCTTTCGGTGCGGACGTCCCGCCGGGGATGGACGGCCGGCAAGGTCGCCCTCAGGATCGTGGCCGGTTTTGGAACGGGAGGTGGTCACGAAAAAGCGGCCGGGGGAAAAATCCCTCTCAACGGGATGTCACAGGAAGAACGGAACAACGTGGCGAAAAAAGTGACCGAACGGTTCGTTAAGATCGTGGGAGCCGACGGAAAAGAGGCAAGGCCCTTTACAGCTCAAGCATTTCAGTAGAACAACCTGAAAGATCAGTTGCTTCACCGGCCGTGCCGACCCGGCCGATTCTTTTCCGTTTTTCTCTCACGGAGGCGTCAGGGAGTGCAGTGAAACGGTCCGAAGAAACCCGCTCCATGATCGTATTGAGTGCGAGCCAGTGCGCCGATATGGAAGGTGCCCTTCGAAAGGAGTGGCTCGAAACGAACGGCATCGGCGGATATGCGTCGAGTACGATCGTGGAATGTAACACCCGCCGCTATCACGGGCTCCTTGTGTCCAACCTGCCGGAGCGGGGCGGACGGTTCGTGCTCCTTTCCACATTGGAGGACTCCCTGATCCTCGGGGAAAAAGAACACTTCCTCACCACGCACCGGTATCCCGATCTCTTTTTCCCCGGTGACCGCTCCACGCTGGCCGCATTCACCCTTGACCTGCAGCCGCGCTTCACCTACCGGATCGGAGGTGTGGAGATACGAAAGGAACTATTGCTTCTGCACGGCGAGGATACGCTTCTTATCAGGTATGTCATTGATGGCCTCAGGGAATCGGCACGGCTCAAGATACGGCCATTTATCGCTTACCGGAACATTCATGAACTGACCTTCGAGAACGATAACCTGCGCCGTGATGAGGAGGCCTTTGAAAAAGGAAAGATAACGGCACCCTATTATGATATGCCCGCCTTGTTCGTCGATATCGAAGGGCCCGGCTCGATGTGCTCGGAACCTCACTGGTACCTCGATTTCGAATATGGTGAGGAAGAACGGAGGGGATTTCCCTGCAGGGAAGACCTGTTCACGCCGGGATGCCTCGATGTGGGACCAGTTGCCGGAGACCCTCTCATTATCTGTTTTTCGACACTGAAGAAGGGACGGGGTCTCAATGAGGCATGGGAGAATGAAATCCTTCGGAGAAAAAAGGAACTGAACTCATCCCCGGAAGAGCCAATGAAAGATCCCTCCGGGGTGTTGCGAAGGTCGGCACGCCACTTTATCACCGGGACCGCCGGAAATCGAACATCCATCATCGCCGGGTACCACTGGTTTTATGAGTGGGGGAGGGACTCGCTCATCAGCCTTCCGGGGCTCACCTTTCACGCGGGAAGGATCGCTGAGGGCGTGGAGATACTGTCGGGAATCGCGGGTCTGTGTCGGAACGGCCGCGTTGCGAACACCATATCGGAAGCAAAGGGAGACTCCTCCTTCAATTCCGTGGATGCCACGCTCTGGTTCTTCTGGTGCGTTCAGGAACTGATGAGCGTGACCGGTGATCTCGGGCTGGTCAGGGACCGCTTCTGGACCGTGCTCTGCGATATGCTGACAGCATACGCCGTCGGCGGTGAGCACATGAAGGTCATGGACAACGGGCTTCTTGACGTGGGTGATGCTTCGACCCAGTTGACCTGGATGGATGCGACGGTGGGAGGAATTCCCGTGACCCCCCGTCATGGCTGTCCCGTTGAAATCAATGCCCTTTGGTACAATGCCCTGTGCATGATGCGCGGGCTTGCTCTTCAGTACGGCATGGAAATTCCCGGGATCGATATCGAGCGCCTTTGTGGAAAGGTAAAACGATCGATACAGGAGCTGTTCTGGATTCCCTCGGAACGATACCTTGCCGATGTCTGGCTGCCCGGTGAAAAAAGAAGGGATGGATCGATTCGTCCCAACCAGATATTCGCGGTTTCACTTCCCCACTCGGCCCTCGACCCTGAGCAGAGGAGGGCAGTTGTTAAGATCGTTACGGAACGACTGCTGACGCCCTGTGGATTGAGGACCCTCGATCCGGCCGACCCGCGATATTGCGGAGAATACCGGGGAGGGCCGGAGGAGCGCGACCGGGCCTACCACCAGGGGACGGTCTGGCCCTGGCTTCTCGGGCATTACGGAGAGGCGCTCCTTTCCGTATCGGACGATCATGATACGGTGCGGAACACACTGATGCCGGTCCTGCAGTATCTTGAGGAACATCTTCTCCATGCGGGTCTCGGACACATCTCGGAAGTGTTTGACGGGGAGCCTCCTCACAGGCCGGGGGGGTGCATCGCCCAGGCATGGAGCACCGCCGAGGTCATCCGCTTGACGGCCCTTCTTAATAAACGGGGGGTCCTGCGGCACTTCGGCCGGAATACAGATGGTTGAAAGGAAATGGGATGAACGTATTAATGTTCGGATGGGAATTCCCTCCCCGGGTCAGTGGCGGGCTGGGTACCGCCTGTTCCGGTCTTGTCCGGGGGCTTGCGGAGAACAACGTTTCCGTGACGCTGGTGGTGCCGCGGTCCGCGCGGTATGACACGGATCCCCGTGTTGAGATCATCGATCCGCGGACCTGGCACTCGAAGCGGACCCGTGAAGATGGTGAAATGCTTCGAATTCGACAGGTCCAGGCGTTTCTCCATCCCTATATGGACGAAGAGGATTATCGAGCCGCGGAAAACGTCGCGCCCGATTCTTCAACGGGGGAAGCTACGGACATCAACGATGGCGATGAAACAGCCCTTTACGGCCCCACCCTGTACGAAGAGGTGTTTCGCTATGCCGGGATGGCCCGTGAAATAGCACGTCAGGAACGGTTTGATGTGATACATGCCCACGACTGGATGACGGTTCCCGCCGCGATGGAAGCACGTAACGTGTCGGGCAGATCCTTCGTTCTTCACATGCACTCCCTCGAATCGGATCGGAGCGGTTACCGTATGAACGAACGCATTTTCGCCATGGAACGGGCCGGGCTGACATCAGCGGATTTTGTCATAGCCGTCAGTCATTACACGAAACAGAAAATAATGGAACAATACGGGATCGAAGAAGACAGGATCGGGGTTGTCCATAACGCCGTATCCAGGCGGGAGCGTCTGGAAGGGCTTCACATGGAAAAGGACGGATCGAAACGGTACGTGCTTTTTCTTGGGAGAATGACACGCCAGAAGGGACCACGCTATTTTATAGAAGCGGCACGACGTGTTATCAATATGTCCCCGGATATCCATTTCATCATGGTCGGTTCCGGCGACCTTTTACAGCCGATGAAAGAAGAGGTTGCCCGGAACGGCATCGCCGATAACATTCATTTCACCGGTTTTCTCGAGGGCCGTGACCTGGAGGTGGCCTATGCGATAAGTGATCTGTATGTCATGCCCAGCGTGTCAGAACCTTTCGGCATCACGGCGCTGGAGGCGATCACCTATGATGTGCCCGTCATTGTGTCATCGCGATCGGGGGTCTGTGAGGTGCTGCCGCACTGCGAGACCGTCGATTTCTGGAATACCGATGAAATTGCCGGCAAGATATGGGAGATCCTGAGTGACCGGCGTCGATATGATGAACTGATCGCCAAAGGCAGAGAAGCCTTAAAGGACATCAGTTGGAACGTGGCGGCGCGAAAGGTCATTGATATCTACAAGGCCGTGATGGAACAACAGTGACAAGGCGATGGAGCGTGAGGCGTGAAGCGTGAGGGGGAAATTCCGAAATATAAATACTGGAAAGTCGGCAAACTTCGCGCGTATAATACAAGCTTTACAGGTTCTTCCCGAAGGGAGGGACGGCGGTCCCGGGGGATTGATGCGAGAGGCCGCACAATTAAGGTGGGTCGAGCGGGTATATGAACGAAAATTTTGAGAAGACATATGTTTTCGAAGCAAGCTGGGAAGTATGCAACAAGGTCGGCGGTATCAACACGGTTGTCAAGACTAAGATACGGTATGCCGTCGAAGGGTTCCAGGACCGCTATTTCCTGATCGGTCCCGACATCGGTCATAATCCGGAATTTCAGGAACGGAATGAGGAGTTGTGGGACCGCATACGACCGGAACTGGAGCGGCGAAACCTGCGGTGCCGTTTCGGCCGATGGGATGTGCCGGGCAATCCACGGGTGATCCTGGTCAATCATAACAACAAATATGAACCTGATAAACTTCTCTTTCAGCTCTGGCAGGACTTCGGTGTCGATTCCATGGCGGGTGGCTGGGACTATATAGAACCGGTCATCTTCAGCACGGCCTATGGGGAAGTGATCGAGGTGCTGTACCGGACGGTCGTGAGCGAAGATGAGAGTGCCATAGCCCAGTTTCATGAGTGGATGAGCGCGGCCGGCATGCTCTATCTGAAAAAACAGGTTCCGGAGATAGCAACGGTTTTTACCTCTCATGCCACGATGCTGGGCCGGGCCCTTTCCGCGCGTGGGATAGACATTTATTCAAAATTTGCCGAGATAATACCGCAGGAAACGGCGGCAAAGGTACACGTAGCGGCGAAGCATTCTATGGAAACGGTGGCCGCCCGGGAAAGTGATTGTTTCACAACGGTCAGCGAGATCACGGCCAGGGAATCGTCCTATTTTCTGAATAGAAGGCCGCGGGTTGTTCTGCCCAACGGGATAAATATAGAGGATATTCCCGATTATTCCCGGGGGGGTGAACCGGTCGCCGGGATACGGGACCGGCTCATAGGTTTCGCCCGTCTGTTCCTCCAGGACGACGGACTGCCGGAAAACACGAAGTTTCTCATTATCTCGGGAAGGTACGAATTCCACAATAAGGGTATCGATCTGTTTCTCGAAACGATGGCGCGAATTAATGAAGAACTGAAAGAATTCCGGAGCGGGGTTCGCGTCGTGGTCCTTCTCTGCATTATCGGGGGTCATTTCGGCGTATCAAAGGATGTTCAGCATGTCATGCAGGGTGAACCTCTTCAGCTTTCAGGGATCGCGAAAATATGCACTCATCAGTTGCAGGAACCCCAGCGGGACCCCATCTGGAACAAGTGCAAAGAGTTGAACCTCTTGAATGATGCCGGTGATCCCGTCAATGTCGTGTTCATGCCCGTTTATCTCGACGGGTTCGACGGACTCCTGAACATGACCTACTTTGAGGTGATAACCGGTTGCGACCTCTGTGCCTTTCCTTCCTATTATGAGCCATGGGGATATACGCCGCTCGAGGGGGCCGCCTTTTCGGTACCTACAGTGACGACCGATCTCAGCGGGTTCGGCATGTGGATCATCAGGGAATTCGGTCCCGATGAGGGAGGGGTTTTCCTGCTCAAGCGCAATGAAAAGACCTATGAAGACATCCGGAAGTCCTTCGTCGAGTTGGTACGGGACTACCTGAACTTTTCTTCCGGTCAGGTCCAGGAACAGAAGATGCGGGCTCGTTACATCGCGGAACGGGCATCCTGGGAAAACTTCTATCCCTTCTACCTGCAGGCTTACCGAATGGCGCTGAGAAATGCCGGCGATCGCATGTTTTCTCTTGACACAAGCGCATACAGCCGTGAGGTCTCCTATGCCGGGACCGATTCGATGCATCCCCGGTTCAGGCAGTTCAGCGTCTCCGCTGAAATTCCCAAAAAGATAGGAATGCTGCGCGACCTTGCCTATAATCTGCTGTGGACATGGAACGAGGAAGTGCGCGACCTTTTTTTACGTCTTGATCCCGACCTGTGGGAACAGGTCGATCACAATCCTGTTGAAATGCTCGAGCGGATCAGCCAGGAACGTCTCCGTGAGATAGCGGAAGAACCTGAATACCAGGAACATTACAAGAAGGTCGTTTCAACGGTACAGGACCTTCTCAGTGAAGGCGTGTCGGAATTTGAAGAACGGCCCGCCTTGTCCGTGGAGCGCCCTGTCGCCTATTTTTCGACGGAGTATGGACTTCACGAGATACTGCCCATTTATTCAGGCGGTCTGGGTATCCTGTCGGCGGATCACCTGAAATCGGCAAGCAACCTGAATGTTCCCATGGTGGGGATCGGTCTCCTTTATAAGAACGGCTATTTCACTCAGCAGATCGATCGGGAGGGGAGGCAGATCACCTTTTACCCTGAAAATGATTTTTCGCGTCTGCCGGTCCGCATCGTTGAGAAGAAAAAAGGAGAACCGCTCAGGATTGCCGTGGACCTGCCGGGACGACAGCTGTTTGCCCAGGTCTGGAAGGTCATGGTAGGCAGGGTGCCGCTCTACCTTCTTGACACGGCCGTGCCGGAAAACAGCAGCCAGGACCGGGAAATCACCTCTCGTCTCTACGGGGCGGACCAGCGGCTGCGGATAGAGCAGGAGATCATGCTCGGTATCGGCGGCATTCGACTTCTCGAGGCACTCGACATACAACCCGCTCTCTTCCATCTCAACGAGGGACACAGCGCCTTTCTCCTGCTCGAGCGGATACGTCAGTATATGAAGGTTCGAGGACTTACCTTTTATGAGGCCCGAGAAATGGTCAAAGCCACATCGCTCTTTACGACCCACAGCCCTGTCGAGGCGGCCAACGAGCGGTTTGACGAATCCCTCATGAAACATTATTTTTCAGCCTTTGTGCAGCAACTGGGCATATCCTGGGAAACATTCTGGGAATTGGGCAGGGAGGAACCGGGAGAAGAGAAACCGTTCATGATGCCCGTTCTTGCTTTCAAGCTTTGTTGCGCGGCGAATGCCGTGAGCAGGCTTCACGGACAGGTAGCCCGGAACATGTGGCAGAATGTATGGTCAGGCTTTGATCAGGGTGAGGTCCCTATCCAATCGATAACGAATGGAATCCACCTGCAGTCATGGATCGCCGATGAGATGAAGCGACTCTACCGGGAACAGGCGGGTATAGAATGCAATGGACATGATATCGACAGGGAGCCCTGGGACCGGGTGGAGCAGATCCCCGATCGTCTTTTCTGGGAAACACATCGGGAACTCAAGTCACGAATGGTGGATTATTGCCGGGATATAATGACCCGAAATTTCGAGAGACAGGGACTTTCGCCAGCAGTGATCAAGAAAAAAATGACCGCCATTGATGCCGATGCCCTCATCATCGGATTTGGAAGAAGATTCGCCGCCTACAAACGGGCGGCCCTGGTATTTTCAGATCCCGAACGGTTGTCGCGGATCATCAATTCCTTTGATAAACCGGTAAAGATTATTTTTGCCGGAAAGGCACATCCGAACGATGAAGAAGGAAAGGGAATATTAAAAACCGTCTATGACATGACCAGAGATGAACGGTTTCTGGAAAGCGTGTTCTTCCTTGAAAACTACGATATTGAGACGGCGAAGCGTCTGCTTCAGGGGGTTGACCTTTGGTTGAACGTCCCGGTCAGGCCGCTGGAAGCGAGCGGTACGAGCGGAATGAAAGGGATCATCAACGGCGTGTTGAATTTCAGTGTCCTCGACGGGTGGTGGGATGAGGCCTATGACGGAGAGAACGGCTGGGCGATCGGAGACGGCAGTGAGTACGCAAACCGGGAAATGCAGGACCTCATAGACAGCCGGAGCCTTTACGATGTTCTTGAATATGAGATAATCCCCGCTTATTACACGCGAGATGACGATGATGTCCCCCGTGAGTGGGTTGCGGCAATGAAACGGTCCGTCAAGTCTCTGGTGCCACGATACAACACGCACCGGATGCTCCGCGAGTATTACGAACGGAT
The DNA here is from genome assembly GCA_016933965.1 of Deltaproteobacteria bacterium. NCBI lineage: Bacteria > Pseudomonadati > Myxococcota > Myxococcia > Deltaproteobacteria bacterium. The sequence continues at coordinate 101,508 of JAFGTS010000026.1, forward strand.
GTATCTACCCGTGGCGCGAAGAGCCCAGACGCTTTCCGGCAATAATTATGAACGCGTCAAGCTTCTGACCGACTGGAAACTGAAGATCGCATCGCGGTTTTCCACGGTACATGTGAAGTGGCTGACCGTGCGCGGGCTCAGGGGTGATTCTCTTCGCGTCGGAGACCGCTTTGAAATAGAGATGGGTCTCGATATGGGGAAGCTGTCAGGTGACGAGATCAGGGCCGAGATCATCATTGAACGTTCAAACGGCCGGGATCGGACCGAACAGGAACTGGTGGTGGTACCCATGAACTTGACACGCCACGATACGGAGAAAAATGAAGCCCTGTATGCGGGCGTATATGAAGCCACGGTTCCCGGTAGATTTGTGTATGGTGTCAGGGTCCTGCCCGATCACCCGCAGCTTCTGCTCTACCAGGAACTCGGCCTTGTCCACTGGGCATGAGGGAGGTAACGGAATGAAGATGAACGAAGTTCGAGCGATCGCGAAGAAGTGGGGGGTCGATACACGGGTCGGCCGGACAAAAAAGGATATCATACGCGACATACAGATACGGGAGGGATTCGAGCCCTGCTATCAAACAAAAAGCGAATGCGGAGAAATGCACTGTCTCTGGCGTCAGGATTGCCTGAAACATCCATAAAGCGATCGGATGGAGGTTCGCGATTCAAGCGGTACGGAATATCTTTCAACGGCTGCTTCAAAATGGACCTGCCCTCGGATGACGGCCCGGGAACGGTCAACAAGGAATATCGGTCATGCCTCTTTTGACACTCTATTTTCAGCTTCATCAACCCTTCAGGCTTCATCCCGACAGGGACAAGTTTCTGTGGAACGACGTAAACCGGGATATTTTTCTGAAGGTATCGGAAAAATGCTATCTTCCGGCCCTGACCATGTTCAAGGAACTTGTTGCCGGCCATGATTCATTCAAAATAACGCTGAGCATGTCGGGGACCTTTCTTGAACAGGCCGAGACGTTCCGGCCGGAGGTGATCACCGCACTGCAGGAACTGCTCGATGCGGGGGCCGGACGGTCCCAGGTGGAGTATCTTGATGAAACGTATTACCATTCCCTTACAAGCCTCTTTTCCGATCCCCAGAAACTGGAATTCCGTGATCAGGTGTCACTGCATCGCGACGGAATGCGGAAATTCTTCGGCATCCAGCCGAGTTCCTTCAGAAATACCGAATTGATGTACAATAACAACATCGCCGACACCGTGGCGGACATGGGGTACCGGGCCATTCTCTGTGAACGGCGGGATGATATGTATGGGAGTGACGGAAAAACGGTTTCCCCGAACGCCGTTTTCCGGGCGAAGGGAAGCGACCTGATCGTGATCCCCCGGAATCGTGAATTGAGCGATGATGTCGCTTTCCGTTTCCCCCATACCCCTGTCGCGCCGGAAGTATACGCAGAGAATATTTCCCGGATAGACGGCGAGGTGGTCCTGTTGGGATATGACTTCGAGCATATCGGGGAACACATCTGGAAGGACAAGGGCATCTTTGAGTTCTGGAGGGGTCTGCCGGCTGCTCTGACCGGTCATGAAAGCATAGTCATGGCAAACCCCACGGAGATCGCCGATCGCTTTACAGGTTCCGAGTGCCCCGTCGTGGACATCCCCGGCCTTTCCACTTCTTCCTGGGCCGATGAGGGCCGGGACACTTTCGGATGGCTCGGGACCATGACCCAGTATGAGCTGTTCAGGGATATAGAAAGACTGGAGGAACGGGCGCGGCGGACCGGCGGTGAACTTCTCACGCAGTGGCGCCATCTCACCACGTCGGACCAGGTGTATTTCCTTCACGAGCGGTTTGGTGAGGACCATGCCGTTCACTCCTATTTCAACCCTTACGGGGGGTCCATCACGCAGGCGGCTCATATCCTGACCCGAAAGATCGATTTCTTCGATGTGGCGCTGGCGCGGTTCGAGATCCTCAAGAAAAGCGAACGCACCGCCGTACTTATTATTGCGCCCGAAACGGGGCGGCTGCCCGACAGGATGGGGGCGCTTGCCCGATACATATCGGGGAAAAGCGGCGGTCTGGGTGAGGTCGTGTCCGCCCTGTGCGAAGGGCTCATGGAGAGAAATATCGATGTCCACCTGACGACCCTCAATCTCAAAAAACGGTTTCAGCGGGAGTCCAATCTTGATGAATATGGATGGCGGGAAATACGTTACAAGATCGACTCTGACAACATTCATCTGGTGAGCTCGGCCGTTTTTGCCGATCTGACCGGGGCGTACGCGGGGGATCCCCGGTTGAACGCGGCCGAATTCCAGAAGGAAGTGGTGAACAATGTCATTAAATCCGTCCGGGCGGCCAGCAGGGGAGACATGATCGTTCACAGCCATGACTGGATGGCCGGCGGCGGGATAGCGGCATACGTAAATGCCCGGGGCATACCGCTCCTGCACACGGTTCACAATAGTTTCACGGGGCACGTCCCCGTCGACATGTTCTTCGGTATCGATATCGACGAGTTGTCTCAATTTCTCTACTACTCCGAGGAATACGGCGTGCGGTGCATAGACTGCCAGGCGACGGCGATCAAGAACGCGAACCTTATCAATTTCGTGGGGCAGCGGTTTCTTGAGGAGATCGTGAACGATTACTTCATGGACAGGCATATTATTCCGTCCAGCGTTCGGCAGGAGGTAAAGGAAAAATATTATTTCGGTTCGGCCCTGTCCATTATCAACGCCCCGTCCAGGGCGATGTTCCCCGAACACTGTGAGTACCTGCTCCGGAACTACGGACCCGACGATGATATCCTGGCGGCAAAGGCTGAAAACCGCATGGAATTTCAGAAACGCATAGGATTGAACGTGGACCCCGGGGCGATCCTGTTCTACTGGCCCTCGCGGCTCGATTCCCTTCAAAAGGGAGTGGAGCTCCTTGAGGACATCCTGTTGCGGTTCGCCATAGAACATGGTGACGTGCAGTTTGCCATCGTATCCGACGGTGTCGGCGGTGATCGGGCCCACGAGGAGATCATCGGAAGGATCGCCTGGGCTTCGGGAGGAAAGATCGCCTTCCACAACTATGATGAACCCCTGTCAATGCTCGGTTTTGCGGCGGCAAGTGATGTGTTCGGAGCTTCACTGTACGAACCGTGCGGGCAGATCGACCAGGTGGGCAATCTCTTCGGGGCTACGGCGACCAACCGCGATACAGGCGGATATCACGACAAGATCCGTGAACTGCGCCTGAAGCGGGATGGGGCCCCCAAGGATGTGGGGAACGGATTTCTCTTTCGTGATTATGATTCCGGAGGGCTATGGTACGGGTTGGAAAAAAGCGTGTCCTTCCACCGGCTGCCGCCGGAGGTGAGAGAGGGCCAGATGAAACGGATCATGCGGGAGACCCGCGACACCTATGATCTCGAAAAGATGATCGCCGAATACATCAGAGCCTATGAACGGCTCAACGGCGGGAAACCGCTCGCATAGAAGAAAGCCGGACACCCTCATTTCTTTACGCCTCCGTCCCATACCTCGATGAGATAGTCCTTGTATTCCTCGAACTTCCGTGCCTGATCCTCAACGAGGGATTCCGCTTCCTGGGAGGACATGTTCCAGCTCTGCTTGACGAAGGATGCCACGCGACAGTAATAGAGGGGTGTCATGAGGTCGATCAGTTTGTATCGGTTGGCGCTCCAGGTATGAAAGGTGGCGGCCAGTTCATAGAGCATGCGGGCCCATGCCTCAGTGGGAATGTGAAAGGAGGCCCGGTTCATTTTCGAGGCCCGCTTGACGTGTTCGAAACTGTCGGCACTGAAAATGTCCTGCCAGAGAACGGAGAACTGTTTGTAGCCGATCTTGAAGTGTTCGATGATACCATCAAGGTTTACGGTAACCGGCTCCGGCTCCATAATGCCCTGGTATCCCGATATCTCGACGGCTTCGCTTCCCCGGACGTTTTTCCAGTAGGTCTCATTTTTTTCCATGAGGGTAAAGACGGTCCAGAGCACCTGCCGGAACATGGGACCCAGGTGCTGCCCGGGGTCCTTGGCATCGTGGATCTTCACGCCGAGGTTCGATTGACAGATCCTGAACCCCCCGGTTATCGCGTTCGTGGTCATCCAGATGTCTATCCCGTATCGGGCGACATCGGTGTCCCACACGTCCTGATCGACATAATATTTGATCAGGTTCCTGGAGAGTGAAAAATCGCCGCCGATGGGCTGACGGATCCGCTTTCCATAGAGCGACCGGGTCAGGTTGTACACGATGTTGTTGGTTATGGTTCCGTCGTATTTGTGGCGGATGTACACGGGAGCGACGAAATCAAAATCTTTTGCGAGAACCGGGTCGATGAGGTACCGGATCCAGTCGGGGGTTATGCTTCGCAGGTCGGAGTCAACGACGGCGCAGGCCTTTATTCCGAGACGGTTCGCTGATTCGAAGACCGACCGCAGTGCCGTGCCTTTGCCACCCGGGCCGCGGTAAATGGAAATGATCTTCTCCTGCCAGGGCTTTATCTGAAATTCCTTTGCCACCTCACGTGTGTCGTCGGTGGAACCCCCGTCGGCGATGAGGATAACGCTTCGCCGGTCCTTGTAATGTTTTGCGAGGCCATGGGTCACCATCTGTATGACGTGTTCGATGGTAGTCTCGTTGTTGTAACAGGGGATACCGACGAGGATGTCGGCGGATTCGATCTCTTCAAGCCGCTTGGCCCCGTAGGTACGCAGCGCCGTATTGTAGTGCATGGTTCACGTCCCTTCGTTGATGTTGATACGTATTGTAACACAATTTCTCGAAAAAAGGCATTGCCGCCATGGCGGTCGCTCAAGGACACATGCCGAGTGAGCACACGAATCCTCCATGTTCACTGAGGTGGTGAAAGCAGGGCCCGGAGCTGTTCGGCGTTCTTCGGTGCCCGTCCCTCAAAATCATTGTCAAAGTATACATACACGTCACCCTTGAAATCCGTTATTATCCGCGCCCATTCTTCCAGCTCCCCCCGGTCATATTCGGAAACATAGAGGTGCGTGGAGCCATGGAGCCGGATGTAAAGGAAATCCGCCGTCTCCGCGATAAGAAAAGGGTATCGGCCGGCCGTATCGGCGATGCACAGGGCGATGTTGTTATCGTCCATGATCGAAAGGGCCTCGTCGCTGAGCCAGCTCTGGTGCCTTACCTCGATGACATGACGCAGGGCGGGGTCCAGACGGCCGCAGAATTCGGAAAAACGTGATGGGTCGAAGCGCAGGGAAGGTGGTAACTGAATGAGCAGGGGGCCGAGCTTTTCCCGGAATCCCTCGACGGCGGAATAGAAGCGCTCAAGCGGTTCCTCGACGTTCAGCAGCTTTTTGATGTGTGTGATATAGCGGCTTGCCTTGACCGACCAGATAAAATCTCCCGGTGTCTGTTCATACCAGGCAGTGAAGGCGGTGATCCCGGGAAGTCGATAGAAGGACGCGTTCAACTCGACCGTGGTGAACCGCGACGCATAAAAAGTGAGCCACCGCGATTGCGGGAGGCTGAGGGGATAAAAGACACCTCGCCAATGCCGGTAATTCCAGCCCGAAGTGCCGATGAGTATTCCTCGCGACATGACGTCATTATAGAGAGTATCGGGTACGTGGTCAAATTAACAGTGGTAAAGCGACAAAGTGGCAAAGTGCAAAGTGGCAAAGCGACAGAGTGAAAAACATGAATTATCCACGATTCGCGAATCCCGAAAAGTCTTTTGACAATTCCCACCCCTCTCTGTTACAAGAGTGTTCAATTCCTTTCAATAATCCGTATTGTGCACAGAGCATGAACTCTCTTAACGGTCCGGGCACTGCCGGGTATCCGTGAGGATGTCACTGTTCAGCGGTATCGGAGGGCGGCGCTTGTGCCGACCGTGTCACCATGATCACATGCGGGAGAATCGCTATATGTCGTTTGGTGAAGAGCTCAAAGAGCTTGAACAGCGAAAAGAAAAGGCCCGGGAAATGGGCGGCGCGGCTCGTGTCGGTCGCCGGCACGAACAGGGAAAACTGACCGCCCGCGAATGGATCGAAGCTCTCCTTGACGGGGACACGTTCCTGGAACTGGGCCTGCTGGCCTGTTCGGACCGGCCCGGAATGGAAGAGACAACACCTGCCGACGGCATCATTACGGGCTACGGCCGCATCGGGGGGAAACACGTAGGGATCATTGCCAATGATTTTACCGTTCTGGCATCCAGTAACGCCCGCATTTACTCAAAGAAGGCCGAAAAGCTGCGAAGGCAGTCATCGGAGCTCGGATTTCCACTGATATGGCTTGGAGAATCCGGCGGTGGTCGTGTTCCCGACATACAGGGCGCCCGGGGCATCGTTTCGCTGATCTGCGGTGATGACCGGTCGGTCTTTTCCCAGTACAGCCACATCCGGAACACGCCATGGATAACGGCCGTCATGGGGCAGTGCACCGGTGTGCCCACTTGGCAATGCTGCCTGTCCGATTTTGTTGTTCAGGTGAAGGGGAGCACGCTTTCCGTTGCGGGGGCGCGAGCGCTTCAGAAGGCTATTGGGGCGACCTATACG
>JAFGTS010000027.1 GCA_016933965.1 Deltaproteobacteria bacterium
GCAATCACAAACGGTGGAGGATACCTTCTCACTGAAAGGCTCCACCAATGCCATCACGACGATGCTGAACGGATACGCCGGATAGCCATCAGGCATCGGAGAAGACGAAAAAACTCCCCGTCGGGATGGTCCCGCGGGGAGTTTTTTTATTGGCAAACCGGGATTACGGATTACGAGTTACGGATCACGGATTATGATACCTCAACGTCATTACGAATCCACCGTGGCGGATGACGAAGTAATCTCAGGGTAATGCGATAAGATTGTCGCGCCCGCCTTCGGCGTTCTCCAATGACATCAAGGTGGCAGTAGTGTGCCGATTTATCGGCGTTTTTAAAGAATTACGGATTACGGATTAATGTCCTTTGCCACTGTGTCGCTTTGTCGCTTTGCCCCTTTGTCGCTCTTTGAAATCCCCCTTGTCGCGTCCTGAAACCGGTGATATAGAGACACGACAAACCCCTGAAACGGGGTCATTGATGTATGAGGATCGAGAAAATTTCATGAAAAAAGCGTTCCTGATAGTCTGTATCGTTCTTTTCGCAGCGGGCGCGTATGCCGCCCTCGCGAGCGATTCGCCGGACGACCGATACGTGAACCGGGGAAAGATGAGCCGGGCGGACCGGGAGGTCATCGAGGGCATACTCAACGGAATAGACCCCTCACGGCGGTATCCTCCCATCGACATCACCAATCCCCTCGACGGGGCCCTCTTTCCGCGAGATATGGCTTCCCCCGACATTACCTGGCGGGACGAAAATCCCGGCTCGTTGCTCTGGCTGGTGAATGTTACCTTTGACAAATCGGAAGATACCATTACCTATGTTGCCGACAAACCTGTCTGGACGCCCGACCGGGAAGCCTGGGATACCATCAAGGAGCGCTCACGCAACGGCGGCGCACGCATTACCGTTTTCGGCCTCGATACCCGGGGGGAATACATTATCACCGGCAGAGGTTCCATTTTGATCGCCACATCGGAGGACCCCGCGGGTGCCCCGCTCATGTACCTTCAGATGCCTCTTCCATTCGCTTACGCCCAAGCACATCCGGAAGAATTCCGCTGGTGCCTGGCCGACCTTTCCTCGTACACAAAACCGCCCGTGGTCCTGGAAGGAATGCCCGTCTGCGGCAATTGCCATTCCTTTTCAAAAAACGGTACGGTCCTCGGCCTTGACGTGGATTACCGGGGCGACAAGGGGGGCTATTTCCTGGCGGACGTAGCGGAGAACATGGCAGTGACGCCCGGACGGGTCATCAGCTGGGGCACGGCGACGCAGGAGATCACCGGTTCCCCCACCTTCGGATTTTTCCCGAAGGTGTCGCCCGACGGAAGATATGTAGCTGCCACGGTCAGGGAAAAATCATTCTTCGTTCTGAGAAATGAAACGGCCTTTTCGCAGTTCTTCTTTCTTGCCGCCGGTTCCATCGCCTGGTATTCGCGGTCCGACGGGACCTTTCACCTGTTGCCCGGTGCCGCCGATCCGTCGTACGTCCAGACCTGTCCCGACTGGAGCCCGGACGGGCGGTATGTCGTGTATTGTCGCTCTCCCGTTGATACGGACCTGGTGGCGATCGTCGACAGCAAGGTCCTCAGGAACGTCGATCCCGAAATATCGCTCGCCGAGCTGAACGCGACCTACCGGATCACCTATGACCTCTACCGGATACCCTTCAACGACGGCAGGGGAGGGGACCCGGAACCCCTTGCCGGGGCGAGCGGCAACGGCATGAGCAATTACTTTCCCCGGCACTCCCCCGATGGGAAATGGATCGTCTTCTGCAAAGGTGCCAACGGACTGGCCCTTGCGCCGGACAGCCGGTTGTGGATCGTGCCCGCCGGCGGGGGAACAGCGAGGGAACTCGGGGCCAACCGGGGGACAATGAACTCCTGGCACAGCTGGTCGCCCAACGGCCGATGGCTCGTGTTTTCGTCGAAGGACCAGGGGCCCTTCACGGTATTCTACCTCTGCCACATCGACGACGAGGGGCGGGACAGCGTCCCTGTGCTCCTGAGCCGCCTGAACGGCAGAAACCTCACCAACCTGGTCCCCGAATTCGGCAACGTGGCACCGGACGCCATCAGGCATATCGGGTTTCGGGATTCGTGAATCGGGAAGTGACAAAGCGACAGAGCGACAAAGTGACAAAGGACAATAATCCGTAATCCTTTAAAAACGCCGATAAATCGGCAGACTACAGTTCACTTACGTTCGATGTATTTGACACTTTGTTGCTTTGCTCCTTTGTCGCTTCCTGAAAATCCCCCTCAATCCCCCTTTGCAAAGGGGGACTTACGTATTATCAGGCACCCAGGCACGTTCCGTTCAGAGACGCCATGAAATTCGGATCGTTTCAGGGCAGCGTGAACCGCCAGGCACAGAACCACTCATCGGGGTGTGGATCGGGCGGGCAGCCCAGGCATTCCGTTCGGATCCGGGGATCGATCGCCTCGGCGAAACAGGAATATTCCACCAGCCCGGCCGACTTGCAGGGGTAATCCTCGAGGCCGCGGCGTTTCCGCGCCGACTGGACCCGGCAGTCGTTCATCTGGAAAATGATGCTCTTCGGACCATCGTCAATGATGGACTGGACATTGATCCGCGCGTACATGCGGAACCGGAGCGCCTTCTTCAACCCTTCAAGACCGGCGGCGTCGGGAAGTCCGAGGAGTTCCCTGATGGACCATGCTTCAAAGGGAGAAAAACGGGTCCAGCAGGAATCGTTGCACCGCTTGGCATCGTTCATGCCGTGGGCCTTCTCGACGGCCTGGAACCAGACACCGTCATTGGCGATCCAGTTGATGCCGAGATTGTTCGTCAGGTCCAGAAGCTTCTCACGGGGCATATCAAGGAGCGCCTTCGGGACCCCGTCCACCATCTCGAAACCGAACACCTTCGCCAGGCGGTTCATCTGGACGCCATAGGACTGGTCGCGGGCCGTTTTCATGATCTCCAGGGCCTTCTTCATCCCCATCTGGTGCTCCACTTCCATGAACCAGAGCGTATAATGGACAATGGTCCGATGAAACATATCGAGAACGTACCGGGCCAGTTCCTCCCGGCCGAGATCTTCCGGCTGTTCGATATTCCCTGTCATGAGGTAACTCCTTTTCGTCGTGTTCGGAACATGCGCCACGGACTATATCACACATCGGTGCAGGAGGACAGTGCAAGTGCCTGTGTGCCTGATGAGTTCCTAAGTGCCTGAATGCGTAAAATCGGGATTCGGGAATCGGGAATTATTCGGCGGGTACGTTGTTTGGCCTATGTATGTAGTGTGCCGATTTATCGGCGTTTTTAAAAAAAGCACCCGATGAATCGGGCAACTACATTTCACTCATGTTCCATGTATTGAGCACTGTGTCGCTCTCTGAAAATCCCCCTCAATCCCCCTTTGCAAAGGGGGACTTCCGTATTACCAGGAACTCATGTACTCAGGCACTGTGCTTTTCATCGCAATTGTTGACTTATCCCGGTGCCTCATGTAACGTTTCTTCGAATTCATCCATAGGTATCATTGAGGAGGGATATGGAAACGAACGCCACGCTTGAGGTCTTTCTCAATCCAGCATCGGTAGCGGTTATCGGGGCCAGCGAGCGGCCCGGTTCATGGGGGTCCTTTATTACCGGCAGCCTGCTGAGCGGGCGTTATCCCGGCAAACTGTACCCCGTCAATCCGCAGGCGGAGCAGGTATTCGGCATTCCCGCGGTCGGCCGCATAGAGGACATTGAAGGGAACATCGATCTCGCCGTCTGTGCCGTTTCGGAGAGATCCATCGAGGAAATAATCACTTCCTGCGGGCGCAAGGGGGTCCGGGGCCTTTCCATTATCACCGCCGGGTTCGGCGAGGCCCTCGCGGGGGGGAGAGCGCGGGAAGAGAAGCTCGCGGAGCTTGCCGGCTCTTTCGGGATGCGGCTTCTGGGGCCCAATATCAGCGGCACCTTTAATCTTCACGAGCAGTTCATCGCCGCCGGGTCTCCCAGCGAGCACCTCTACCCGACGCCGCTGGCGGGGGTCTGCCAGGGGGGATATGCCTTTTATGACCTGATCGCCGCGGCGAGTTTCCGGCACATGGGGGTGGGAAGCTTTGTTCATACGGGCAATGAATGCGACCTGACGGTCACCGATTTTCTCGAGCACTTCGGCGGAAATGAGGCGGTGAAGGGCATTCTCATGTACCTGGAGACCATCCGTGACGGGAAACGGTTTTTCGAGGTGGCCCGGACCGTCACGAAGAAAAAACCCATCGTGGTATACAAGGCGGGCCGGACGCCGGCGAGTGCCCGGGCCGCCCGGAGCCATACGGGAGCACTGGCCGGAAAGGCGGAGATCTACGAAGGCTTTTTCCACCAGGCGGGCATCATTCTTTCGCCGGCGATGGAACTTCTGGTCCCGCTGGGGCACGCTCTCATTGAACGGCCGCCCATGAAAGGCAGACGGGTCGCGGTTGTTACCGTCGGGGGTTCCTGGGGTGTTGCCCTTTCCGATACCCTTGAGGAAACGGGACTCTTCGTACCCGAGCTGAGCGGTTCTTTACAGGACTTGTTGCGGTCACTCGGTATGCCGCCCAGGGCGTCGACGAAGAATCCCGTCGATATCGGCGCGGCGGGCTTCATATTCTCCGTTGAAAATCTGGTGGAGCTAGGCCGCGTGATCCTGAACTCCGGCGAAGTGGACGCCATGATCCTCCACGGTTTCGGGCGGCCCGGGATGGTGACGGAAGAAACACCGGAATCGATGAGAATGTACGCGGAAATTGAGAAATCGGTCATCCGGGGCTATGCGGCCCTTCAGGAGGAGACCGGCTTCCCCGTTCTCATCGGGAGCCATTACGCCCCCTGGGAGAGCCAGGTCATCCATGACCTGAACCATGAAGGCATCAGGATATTCAATCGCCTGGACGATACGGCGCGCCTTCTTCTGCTCATGCACCGGTGGTGGGAAGTGGGGTGCCGCCGGTAGGAGCGTTTATGGCTGAAGTCAATTACTCGGATCGCACCGTCTTCATAACGGGAGGATCGAGCGGTATCGGCCTCGCGGCGGCGAAGCTGCTCGCGTCGCGGGGAGCCCCCGTCGTGATCTTCGCCCGGGGCGAAGCGAGGCTCGAAACCGCGGCGGCGGCGATCCGGGAATGTTCCCCGTCACTGGCTCAAACCTGTGCCTGGCGGCAGCTTGACGTAACCCGGGATGATGATGTCCTCCGGACGATGATCCATGCCGTGGATGATTTCGGTGCCCCCCGGATACTGATAAACAGCGCCGGGTTCAGTTATCCCGATTATTTCGAGAACATAACGGCGGAAAAGTTCGACGAGACGATCCGAACCAATCTGCATGGGACCAGAAATACGATCCATGCCCTGCTTCCTGCCATGAAGGTTCGGGGCGGAAATATCGTCAACATATCGTCACTCGCGGGGCTGGTCGGCATTTTCGGCTATACGGCTTACTGTGCGGCGAAGTTCGCCGTTATCGGTTTTTCAGAGTCGCTGCGGAGCGAAGTGAAGCGCCATCACATCACCGTTTCCGTCCTCTGCCCTCCCGATACCGATACGCCCATGCTGGCAGAGGAAAACAGGACAAAACCGCCGGAAACACGTGCCATAGCGGGGAATGCCGGCGTTATGACGCCTGAAGAGGTAGCCCGTGTCATGATCAGGGGAATGGAGAAGGGGACATTCATCATAATACCGGGCCTCGAGGGGAAGCTGCTGTATTATGCCCGTCGTTTTTTCCCGGCGATCGTCGACTCCGTCATGGATCGCGCCGTCCGCTCGGTATCCCGCGACGAAGGCCGGAAAGACCGGTCAGGGACGCCATCTGAAAAATGACTTTGTCTTTTCCGGGAAAGCCTTTATAATACTTTCTCATATTGCGTGTCATGACAATCGGGGGATTGAGATGAAACTCTCATTGTCATGATATGTGCGATCTCCATGGAGATAAACGATCTCACATCCGTCAGTGTTCCGTACCCCCGGTGCTTGTTTCCCCTTTCACGCAGGACAGGAAGGACTGAAAAACACGGGAAAGGAATAGCATCATGAGACTGGCCGTACTGGAAACGGAAAAATGTATCGGCTGCCAGAACTGCATGTTTGCCTGCTCGCGGAGGCAGAACGAAGCGGGACTCGTCAAGTCCTGTATCGGTGTCCGTTCCATCGGCGGTATGGAGCGGGGATTTACCGTCATTGTCTGCCGGGCCTGCGAGGACCCTCCCTGCGCCAAGGTCTGCCCCACCGACGCCCTCACACCGAGAGAGGGCGGCGGCGTCAATATCGATATGGAAAAGTGTATCGGCTGCCGGCGCTGCCAGGATGCCTGTATCATCGGGGCCGTGTTCTGGAACGATGAGATAAACAAGCCGATGATCTGCATACACTGTGGTTTCTGCGTCAACTTCTGCCCCCACGGCGTACTGGGCCTGGAGAAGAAAAAGGAGATCGAGTATGCTCAAAAATGATCCCCTGGCCAACGTCCTTTATATCGATCTGACAAAAAGGACCTTTGAGAGGAAGCGAAGAAAGGGACTCTTCGAGCGACACCTGGGCGGGGCGGGCGTCGCGGCGCAGCTCCTTCATGAGGAGTGTCCCGAGGGGTGTGATCCCCTGTCCCCGGATAATCCTATCATCTTCGCCGTGGGTCCCCTGACGGCCCTCTTCCCCCTGGCGTCGAAGACGGTTGCCATGTTCAAATCACCTCACACGGGCAACCTGGGCGAAAGCCACTGCGGCGGCAGGAGTGCCGTGGCGATACGCATGGCGGGATACGGCGCCATCGTCATAAAGGGTGCCAGCGATATACCCATCTATCTCTCCATAGACGGAAACCAGGTCCGCTTCCGTGAGGCATCGACACTGTGGGGCATGGGATGCTTTTCCACGGGAAGGGTCATCAGGGAGAATGAAACCGGTGCGGGGCTCAGGACCATCATGCGTATCGGCAAGGCAGGAGAGAACCTGGTATCATATTCCTGTGTCACCACCGAAACGTACCGGCATTTTGGCAGGCTGGGCCTTGGCGCCGTTTTCGGCAGCAAGAAGCTGAAGGCCGTCGCCGTTTCCGGCAAATCGTCTCTGCCGCTCGCGGATGTCAAACTGTACCGGAAACTTTACAACAATGTGTATAAAACGGCCGTCAGTTCCGAAGTGATGAAAAAGTACCATGACCTGGGGACGGCGGAGAATATTATTCCCCTGAACAACTACGGCGGGCTCCCCACAAGAAATCTCAAGGAGGCCCGCTTCGAATCGTCGGAAAACATTTCCGGAGAGGCCCTGGCAAAGAAATACCTGGGAAGGCGCCTGGCGTGCAGTCACTGTCCCGTCGGCTGTATCCATATCGCCGCTCTCAGAGAGCCTTACGAAGACGAGGCCTTTTTCTACCGGACAACCATGATCTCCTATGATTATGAGCCCCTCTATTCGCTGGGCACCATGCTGGGCGTTTCGAACCCCGAGGATTACCTGAAGCTGATGGACCGCGTGGAGGCCTTGGGCATCGATGCCATGAGCGCCGGCGTCGTGCTGGCCTGGGCCACGGAGGCCAGGGAAAAGGGATTGATCTCCGATACGGAGCTTCTCGACGCGGCCCTCGAGTGGGGAAATGTCGGTGAGTACGCGAAGGCCGTCCGCTACATCATCGAACAGCCCAATGATTTCTATCGTGCCCTCGCGCGGGGGGTGGAACACGCGGCGACCATTTACGGGGGACTGGAGTTCGCCCTTTCCTTCGCGGGGAACGAGATGCCCGGCTATCACACGGGACCGGGCGCGCATGTGGGCACGCTGATCGGCGCGCGCCACAGCCATCTTGACAACGCCGGGTACAGCGCCGATCAGAAGACCCTCTCCAAAACGGAAACAAGCCCGGAGAAACTGGCGGAGATGCTGCTGGAAGAAGAATGGTGGCGCCAGATCCTTTCGAGCCTCGTGGTCTGCTTCTTCGCCCGGGGCATCTACACACCCGAGCTGACGGCCCAATTGCTGGCGGTGGCGGGGTTCCCCCTTGAAAAGGAAGACCTTGACCGCATCGGCCGGGAAATATTCGCCGCCAAATACCGGTTCAAGGTGCGGGAAGGCTTTTCACTGGACAACCTTCGCCTGCCGGGGCGGATCCTGGAAACGAAAACGCCCGTGCCGCAGATGAGCGAAGAATATATGAGGAAGGCCATCGCCCATGTGAAGGAGATCCTCACCGGCCAGGGGATCTTTGAGTCGGGGGCTTCATGAGAGTGCGCCGCGCCGCGATATTTATCCTGTGCGCGGTTATCATAATCGTGATAGTCCTCGACGTCGGGCCTGTGCGGGCCGTCGACGGTCTCCCCGAACTGCTCGCGGAACCCTGGCCCGAAGCGGAACAACTGTTCCGTCGTGACGGATTCTGGCTCGGCGGCGACGGTGCTTCCACGGTCGCTCTGGGAGCGGAACGGATACTCTGGCTTTTCGGTGACAGCTTCATAGATCCCGCCGGAACGGGTGACCGCCGTGCGGCTTCGATCATTCGGAACAGCATCGCCGTTCAGAAGGGGCGCGATCCCGCGGGGGCAACGGTATCCTTTTTCTGGCGGGACGATGACGGGTGCCCCCTGCCGTTTTTCCCGGGAAACGGCGACCGCTGGTACTGGCCCGGAGCGGGAGTGCGACTTGAGACAGGTCTCCTGATATTTCTCATGGAGATCGAAGAGGCACAGAACGAACTGGGATTCGACGCCGCGGGCTGGAAAGCCGTGACGGTGGATAACCCCGATGACGAACCGCCCTGCTGGCGGTTGGAGCGGATCAGTCAACTGCCCGGAAAGGATTTCGGGATCATCGTTGGTTCCGGGAGCGCCTTTGTTCGCGATGAGCATCTCTATGCCGTCGGCGCGGACCCTGAGCGAAGGAACATATATGTCCTTCGATGGTCTTTGAAGGACGCGGGACGGGCGGACCTGTCCCGGCCTTGCTGGTGGTCAGGTGAATCGGGGCGATGGGTGCCGGTGGACCGGCTTTCGGGAGTTCCGTCTCCCCTGTTTACCGAAGGCCAGATGGAATTCACCCTTCATTACAACGAGAGCCTCGGCAAGTACCTGCACATCCAGACCGGGACCTTCATCGATCCGGCCATCATGCTCCGTGGGGCTAGGAACATAACCGGTCCATGGTCCTCACCCGAAAGGGTCTATGAAGTCCCTGAGTCGCGGGAGAAGGGGCTGTTCGTTTACGCGGGCAAGGCCCACCCGTCGCTGGCCGGAGCTGATCTCGTCATCACGTACAACGTCAACACCATGGATCGGGAGCGGCTCCTGAGCGACAGGGGGATCTATTTCCCCCGTTTCGTGAAGGTGTTCCTCGCCCTCTGTTCCGGAACCAAGTGAGAAAGGGCGCAGTCGGCAGTGTCCAGAAGAGAGAACCGTGTAAAACCGGAGCGGATAGAGGTCATCGGGAAAAGACCTCCCGGGGAAGGCCCCGTCGTCTACTGGATGAGCAGGGACCAGCGGGTTGCGGACAACTGGGCCCTTATCCACGCCGGGGAGGAAGCCCTGAAGAGGGGACGGCCCCTGGCGGTCGTTTTCTGCCTGGTAACGGACTTTCTCGGCGCCGGTCCCCGGCATTATGATTTCATGCTCCGGGGGCTTCGCGAGGTCGCCGCCGACCTGGAGCGGAAGAATATCCCTTTTTTCATGCTGCAGGGGCCGCCGGAGAAGGAAGTTTCCACCTTCGTTAAGCGGGTCCGGGCGGGGCTCCTGGTCACCGATTTCGACCCACTCAAGATAAAGCGGCGCTGGAAGGCCGGTGTTTCCCGTGACATTGCCATTCCCTTTCACGAGGTCGATGCCCATAATATCGTGCCCTGCCGGGTGGCTTCGCAGAAGCAGGAATATGCCGCCCGGACCTTCAGGCCGCGGGTTCTGGGGAGGCTGGAGGAATTTCTCGAGGACTTCCCGGTGATCAAAAAGCATCCCCACCCATGGAAAGGGCCCGCGCCGCGCATTGACTGGGACCTGCTCGGCGCCCCGAGTGGAACTGTTCCCGACGTGGCTTCGGTCGAAGTACCCATACCCGGCGGTAAAGCGGCCCACCAGGCGCTCCGCCGGTTCATCGAACGGGGACTGTCAGGTTATGACACACTGCGGAACGACCCCACTCAACCGGGTCAGTCGGGACTGTCCCACTATTTTCATTTCGGCCACCTCTCGGCCCAGCGGGCGGTGATCGAGGTCAGGAACTCCCCAACCGGCGGTGAGGATGCAGCCGCCTTTCTCGAGGAATTGATCGTCCGCCGGGAACTGTCGGACAATTTCTGTTATTATTGCGGAGACTATGATTCCGTGAAGGGATTTCCCGCGTGGGCGCGAAAAACCCTGGACGAGCACGCCGCCGATGAGCGGGAGTACCTGTATTCTGCGGAAGAGTTCGAGAACGCCGCTACCCACGACAGGCTCTGGAACGCGGCGCAGATGGAAATGGTGAAAATGGGGAAGATGCACGGGTATCTGAGGATGTACTGGGCGAAAAAAATACTGGAGTGGACTCCTTCCGCCGGAGAAGCCCTCGATATCGCCCTGTCTCTGAATGACCGCTATGAAATCGACGGCCGGGACCCGAACGGGTACGCGGGTTGTGCCTGGGCGATCGGCGGCGTTCATGACCGGCCCTGGTCGCGACGCCCCGTTTTCGGCACGATCCGGTACATGAGTTACCGGGGCTGCAGATCGAAATTCAACGTCGATGCCTATATAGAGAAGGTAAACCGCTTGTAGGGGAGGTGTATCATGTCAAAGAAGGACAGAAAAATAATATTGATGGCCCAGTGCCTGGTAAATCCATACTGCCGGGTCCATATCCTGGGACAGAACTTCCCCCTGTCGCACGAGCTGATGGACTACCTGATGCGCAACCGGGTCGGGGTCATCCAGTATCCCTGTCCGGAAACGACCGCCATGGGGCTCATGAGGAACCCCCAGGGCCGGCAGCAGTATGACAATATTTTCTTTCGCAACCATTGCAAGGAACTGCTGCGAGTCCCCATGCTTATGGTGCGGGAGTTCATCAGGAACAAGTACCGTTTAACCTGTTTCGTCGGCTTGGAGAACAGCCCGACCTGCGGCATACACTGGGGAAAGCACAAGGTGAACCGCTACCAGACGGAATCACCCGTCCCCGCCGATAACCCCGACCCGGATGATCCCGTTCTCATGGGCATCATGGCCGAGATACTGTCGGAAGAGCTCGCGCAGGACAGTGTGATGGTTCCCTTTCTCGAGTTTCCCACCCTCGAACCCGTGGGCTCGCCGAAACGAAACCGGTTCTGGGAAGACCTGCAGCGGGCGGTGGAACCCCGCATGTTCATGGAGGAAGGCAGCGCGGATGTCCCCGTCATGGAGGACGATAAGAACGAGTAATGCCGCCTCATTGTGAAGACAGGGTCCTGAGCGAGAGCGAGAAGGATGCGTTCAGAAGGACCGTGCGCGGGTTTTTCCGCGACCGGGGAAGAAAACTGCCCTGGAGGGAGACCCGGGACCCTTACCGTATACTCGTTTCCGAGATCATGCTTCAACAGACGCAGGTCCCGCGGGTCCTGGAAAAATACGAAGCCTTTCTTGCCGAGTTTCCCGATATCCGGTCCCTTGCCGCGGCGCCGCTCCACGAGGTCTTGGCGGCCTGGCAGGGGCTCGGCTACAATCGCCGGGCAGCCTACCTGAAAAAAGCGGCCGAAATGATCCTGTCCGATTTCAACGGGACCGTCCCTTCATCGCCGGAGAAGCTGAAAAAACTCCCGGGTATCGGGGAGGCGACAGCGAGCGCCGTCTGCGCCTT
Source organism: Deltaproteobacteria bacterium (assembly GCA_016933965.1). Classification (NCBI taxonomy): domain Bacteria; kingdom Pseudomonadati; phylum Myxococcota; class Myxococcia; species Deltaproteobacteria bacterium. Next base: position 11,805 of record JAFGTS010000027.1, read on the forward strand.
TGCCTTTAATCAACCTGTCGTTTTCGTGGAGACCAACATTCGGGCCGTCTATATTCACCATTTCTTCGGAGATGAACATCCCGTCAGCGATGCACGGCTCCTGCCACTGGTCGCCAAGACGCTCGACCGGAGGGATCCCCGCGGATGGTACAACGCCCTCATGGATTACGGGGTCTACCTCAAGAAGGAATACGGCAATCCCGCCAGGCGAAGCGCCCATCACCACAGGCAGGCGCCCTTTGAGGGCTCCAACCGCCAGGTCAGAGGGGCCGTGCTCCGGGTATTGCTGGAGCATGGCGGGATAACGCAGGGATCGCTTATCCGGTTGCTGCCCTTTGATGCATCACGAGTTCTACAGTGTCTGGAGGAACTTGAACGGGAAGGCCTGATCCGCGGGAAGAAAGGGCATTTCGAGATAGCCTGAAAAAAAAAGAGGTTCTCGACCGGGGATACAACGAGGGGGGGGAGAGGAGGGTACGTGTGAGCGTACACTGTGGATCGCTGCACCAACCGGTCAAGAACCTGTCTGTCAATGCGACGGGCGGCCGGGGCCGTCCGGCATCGTTGTTTCTTACAATCCCAGGTACCGGGATATGATCAAGAGCATTATCTCCGATGTGCCCGCGTAAATGGTCTGAACCCGGGCGTCCCTGAAGAGGCGGGCGATGGGATATTCCTCCATGTACCCGTAGCCGCCGTGAAACTGCACGCACTTTCCTACCACTTCATTAAGCATTTCCGCAATCCAATATTTCGCCATGGAAGCCTTCTTGACCAGTTCCTTGCCCGCCATGTGGTCCAGAATGAGGCTTTCCATGAAGGTTCGACCCAGTTCCACGTCCGTGGCCATTTTGGCCAGTTCGAAGGAGATGTACTGGAACCGGCTGATGGGACGGCCGAAGGCCTCGCGGCTTTTCGTGTATTCAATGGTGAGGCGAAGCGCTTCCTCGGCGAAGACCTGGCTCATCATGGCCGAAACGATACGCTCCTGCTGGAGCTTTTCCATGAGATAGTAGAATCCCCGTCCCTCCTGTCCCAGCAGGTTCTCGGCGGGGACGACGCAATCAACGAAGGACATCTCGGCCGTATCCTGGGAATGGAGGCCGACCTTCTCGAGGTTCCTGCCCCGTTCGAATCCCGGCGTACCCCCCTCGACGACGATGAGCGACAATCCCGCATAGGGTGACTCGGGATTCGGATCCGTCTTTGCCGCCACGATGACGAGGTTGCTCAGGATGCCGTTCGATATGAACGTCTTCTGGCCGTTCAGGATATAGTTGTTCCCGTTCTTGACCGCCGTTGTCCGGATGGCCGCGAGGTCGGACCCGGTCCCCGGTTCGGTCATGGCGACGGCGGTGATGTATTCACCCGTCACGCAGCCGGGGAGCCAGCGATTCTTCTGTTCCTCATTTCCGTAAGCGGAAATATAGGGCACGATGATGTCCGAGTGCAGGGGAAAGACGAACCCCCCGCAGTGTGTGCTCGCGGCTTCCTCTACCGCGATGAGCGAATAGAGAAAATCGGCCCCGACACCACCGTATTCCTCGGGAAGCCAGGGACAGAGAAACCCCTGTGCGCCGAATTTCGTCCATAACTCGCGGGGAACGATGCCCGCCTTTTCCCATTCCTCAACGTAGGGGGTCACTTCCTTGTCGAAGAACCGTCGTATTGATTCCCTGAATATCGAGTGTTCCTGTGTGTAGCAGCTTTCCAGTAACGACATGAGATCCCTCCTTGAACAGATACCGGATGTACGAAAAACAGAATTTCAGAACCAAAAATCATATATCGGAGCTTTAAACGGTACCCTCTGATACGATAAAAGACCGTTTCATTCAAGAGAGAAATTGACCGGCGGGTCAAAAAAATGAGATGGGTCGGCGAAACCTTCGGGCATTAGGTGTTCTGCCTCTGAGATCAAGGTTACTGATAACCCTATTGACATGACCGGTGGTATCAGTTACAAATCCTTCATGGATCATGAGGGGCGTCGGGAATCACACGCCGAAAACACCCTGTTTTGATAGAAGGGCCTGCCGCTATCGGCCTTTGACGGCGGTCGATGAACAGTGTTTCCGAAAAAAGGAGGTTAAGCCATGCAGCATGGGAAGAACAGGGCTGCTCTACCAGTTACTTCTATAGGTATGTGGGTCTTTATTCTTTCAGCATTGACCGTCATCTCCGGCTGCGGCCTGTTCCATAAGGCACCCCTGCCGGACATGTCCCAGACTTCCTTTATCAACAGTGTTGGAATGAGCTTCACTCTCATTAAAGCCGGTACGTTCACCATGGGGAGCTCTTTGAAGGAGCCCGGCAGAACGGCGGCGGAGACATCTCATACGGTGCGGCTTACCAGACCCTTTTACCTGCAGACGACCGAGGTGACCCAGGGGCAGTGGAAGGCCGTCATGGGTCGGAATCCTTCTTACTTCAAGAGATGCGGGGATGAATGCCCCGTGGAGCAGGTATCATGGAATGATACGATCCTGTTCATAGAAAAACTCAATGAAATGGAAGATACAGGGCGGTACCGCCTTCCCACGGAAGCCGAGTGGGAATATGCATGCAGGGCACGGGTCCGCAAAACCTTCTATACCGGTCCCTGTATCGACACGGGACAGGCGAACTTCAACGGTCTGTACCCCCTTGAAGGCTGCCCCGCCGGGGACTATAGAAACACCTCTATCCCCTGTGGAAGCTATGAGCCCAATCCCTGGGGGCTGTATGACATGTGCGGGAATGTGTGGGAATGGTGCGAAGACTGGTACGGGGACCATCCCGGTGATGTCCAGTCAGACCCTGAGGGTGCCGATGATGGGACACAAAGGGTCGTCAAGGGAGGTGCCTGGAACAGCATGGGTAGGCAGATACGTCCGGCGAGCCGTATGGGGGTCCCCCCCGCGGGGTTCACCAATTATATCGGCTTCCGGGTGGCGTGCAGTTATTGAATTGAGTGCCTAAGTGCCTAAGTGCCTGGTAGTATGGAAGTCCCCCTTTGAAAAAGGGGGATTGAGGGGGATTTTCAGAGAGCGACAAAGGGGCAGAGCGACAGAGTGGAAGAGTGCAAAATACAAGGGAACATGAATGCCCGTTTTTGCCCCCCTCTTTGATAAAGAGGGGTTGGGGAGATTTGCTTTTGTATAAATCCCTCCCGGCCTCCCTTTACGAAAGGGAGGTGAAAAACCTAATCCATAATCCGTAATCCATAATCCCGATTCACGAATACCTAAGAAAGCGCTCGCCGTCCTCGCAGCCCAGGTCGAAGGCGTCCTGGAGACCTTGGGGATTCGTGTAATCCCATTTATACACGGTGATCGGCCGGGAGGGCTGAACATATGTCCTTCCCGGAATGCGGGGGATCCTGTCTTCCCGGTACGACCGCGTCAGAAGGACCAGGGTGTTGCCGCTTCCTTTTCCAAGAATTCGCACCGGCACGTTATCGATCAGCCCGCCGTCGAGGACCGGGCCGCCATTTCTGTACATGACCGGCGTGAAGGGCGGCGTGCAGGATGATTGCAGCAGGAGGTCGGCGAGGTCGTCGGGTGTCGCGCATTCCCTGACGGAAACGACCTCAGAGCGGAACCCCGCACGGGAAGCGAAGGTCGGATGAACCGGCGCAAAGAGCTTTTTTTCGACGGCATAACAGAGCATGCCGATGAGCATGGCCATCCGTACCCCTGACCAGCGGGGCGGTCTGGTCATCAGGACCAGGATATCGGGACCGTTCCGGATACGTTCCAGGGCGGCTTCGTCGATGGCGGACAGGACGCTCTCGCGGTACATGGCAAGGTGGGGAAAGAGGGGGCGTTCGTTGAAAAGATTCAGGGGGTAGAAATTGCGCCGGTTTTCAGCCGTTGCCTTCTTGAAACGTTCAAAGGAAGCACTCATCCTGCCCGAGCGAAGCATGCAGGCCATGGCGGCCCCGGCGCTTACGCCGGCTATCCGTGCCGTGGAAAGCCCCAGATGGGGGTCCACCCGGGACCAGAACCCTACCTGCCACAGGCACCGGCTCCCGCCACCGGCGAAGACCATGGAGTCGAATCGAGCGTTCCTTTCCATATCTTTAACTCGTATCTTGGGATTATGGATTACGGGAACATGAATGCCCGTTTTTGCCCCCCTCTTTGACAAAGAAGGGTTGGGGGAGATTTGCTTTTGTATAAATCCCTCCCGATCTCCCTTTACGAAAGGGAGGTGAAAAACCTGATCCGTAATCCTTCTAATCCTGCCATTCCATCTTTCCTCGGCCATGGGCGACAGTAACTGAAAAACGAGAAAGGTTCAAGAAAAACATTTTGTTGCGACGGCATAGGCCTGTCGTCGAAGACCACCCGCCCCCCTTCCTTCCTGTTGAAATAGGGGGTTTTCTATGCTACAAACCAGCGCTACACGTTTCTTTTAGCTGAGAAAGCATCCACGACATGCCTGTTTATGAATATAATGCCCTGAATACAAAGGGTAAAAATCTCAAAGGGATCATCGATGCGGATAGCATCGCCCTTGCCCGGCAGAAACTGAGGGAGCGGGCACTCTATCCCGTTGAACTGCGTGAAACTTCGGCGAAGGTGCGGCCCGGCGGGGCCCTTTCCCGGTCGGCGGGGAACCTGTTCCGGCGGGTGGGGCTGCGGGAAGTGTCCGTTATGACGCGTCAGCTGGCAACGCTCCTCGATGCGGGGCTCCCTCTCGTTCCCTCGCTGACGGTGCTCATATCGCAGACCGTCAACCCCCAGTTGAAAAAAACGTTGGCCCAGGTAAAGGAAGAGGTCAACGAGGGAAACAGCCTGGCCCAGAGCATTTCCCACTATCCCGGTGTTTTTTCCCCCTTTTTCGTTAATATGGTACGTGCCGGCGAGGCGTCGGGGGCGTTGAATGTCGTCCTGAAGCGCCTTGCCGATTTCAACGAAAGCCGGCAGGCATTGCAGGGAAGGATACGCGCGGCCCTGACCTACCCGATCTTCATGTTCATCATTGGAAGCCTCGTCGTATTTTTCCTGACCACCTTCATCGTGCCTCAGATCACGGAGATATTCCGTGACATGAACCAGACCCTTCCGGGAATCACCGTCTTCCTGATAACGGTCAGTGGGATTCTCCGCTCTTTCTGGCTGCTTATCCTGCTCTTCATGTGCGCGGCGATCTTCTCACTTCATCACCTCTTTACAAAAACGTCGCGGGGGCGATATCTCTGGGACAGGATCAAGCTGAGAACGCCCTTTGTGGGTGGTCTCATACACAGAATGGCCATAGCACGCTTCGGCAGGACCCTGGGAACGCTTCTCCAGAGCGGGGTGCCCCTGCTGAACGCCCTTGCCATCGTAAAGAACGTGGTGAGCAATGAGCTTATCGCCGATGTGATACAGGACGCGGGAAAAGATGTCGAGGAAGGCCAGGGGCTGGCGGCGACCCTGTCGAAAAGCTCCCTTATCCCCCCCCTGGCGGTCCAGATGATCGCCGTCGGGGAGCAGACCGGAAACCTGGAGGAGATGCTTTTCAGGCTTTCCGACAGTTATGAACGGGAGGTCGAATCGAACATCATGGTCATCACATCGCTGCTTGAGCCCGTCATGATCCTGGTGATGGGCCTTATGGTCGCTTTTATCGTCGTATCCATACTGCTGCCGATTTTTGAGATGAACCAACTGGTTCGATAGGAGAATATCATGAGAAAGAAACTTGACGACAGGGGATTTACCCTGATCGAACTGATGGTGGTGATCGTCATCCTGGGGATACTGGCGGGACTGATCGTGCCCCGTATCATGGGGCGTCCTGAGGAAGCCCGGCAGGCGAAAGCCCGGATTCAGATAGAGAGCATTGAAACGGCACTCAAGCTCTACAAGCTGGACAACGGGAATTATCCCACAACGGAACAGGGATTGCGGGCCCTGGTGGAGGCGCCGGAAGTGGGAGCTCTCGCGCGGAACTGGCGTGAGGGAGGCTATCTGGAGAAGGGGAACGTTCCGAAAGACCCCTGGGGCAATGAGTATGTGTACCTCTCTCCGGGAAGCCACGGTGATTATGACATCATGTCTTACGGTGCCGACGGGGAGCTTGGTGGTGAGGACAAGAACCGCGATATTACAAGCTGGGAGATTGAATAACCGGGGGTTTACCCTCGTTGAACTGACGGTGGTCATCTTTCTCATCGGGCTCATGTTCATCGTGGCCATCCCCCGTATCGGAGACACCCTGCTCAGTGATGATCTGAAAACGACCGTTAATCATCTGAACCGGACCGCCCGGGAGCTGCGGAACGAAGCCGTCAGGAGCCAGGTCAACCAACTGCTGAACCTGGACCTTCATGAAGGCCTCATATATGTGACCAGCGAAGACATGACCCCCGAGGCCCGGTATGAAATGAGAAAACGGGCCTATCTCCTTCCCCAGGGCGTTACCATTACCGATGTCTCGAGACCCGGCAAGGAGCGTGTCATCAACGGTGAGACGGCCGTGATCTTCTTCAAGGGCGGATTCGTCCAGCCCACGGTTATTCATATCGCCCGCGGCGACGAGCGCTTCACCCTCGTCTTCAGCCCGTTCCTCAAGGATATCAAGGTGTATGACAAGTTGATCGAACTTGATGAGGCATATGAGTGAAAAAAAAGTGCCTGAGTGCCTGAGTATCTGAGTGCGTGAATGCGTGACGAAAACCACCTCCCCCTTTGGAAAAGGGGGATCGAGGGGGATTTTCAGAGAGCGACAAAGGGGCAAAGGGGCAAAGAATATTAATCCGTAATCCTGCAAAAACGCCGATAAATCGGCGCACTACAAAAAAAGTCCAAACGAAGTACCCGTCGAATAATCCGTAACCCGTAATCCTTAATCCTTCCGTAATCCCCGGCCCCCCCCTCACGAAAACAGAAAGGACATCCCGAAGATAGCCAGGTTCCCCAGGACATGGATGGTAATGGGGACCGTCAGGTCCTTTTCGATCTCGTAGGCGGCGGCGAAGAGGACCCCGCCGATGACCTGCGTAAGGGGAAACGACGAGCCGTGGGCGTGGGCGGCGGCGAAGAGACTGGTGCTGATGATGAGGGCCGCCGCCGTCCCCCATCTTCGACAGAACCCGTAGATAATCCCCCGAAAGAAGAGTTCCTCAACCAGGGGGCCGAGAAAACCTCCCACCGCGATGAAGAGAAAGAGTGTTCCCGTCTTCCGGGGAAGAGTGGTTCTGATGAGGTCCGTGAGAGATGCTCCCTGAAGATGAAGGACACCGGCAAGAGCGGCGGCGGCGAGGCCGAATCCGACGGACCAGATGATACCGCGACCGATGCCCCGGAAAAAGGTGTTCCCGGACAGATTGAGCACCCCGAGACCCGATCCTCCGAAGATCAGAGTGGAAAGGATCAGGGCGGTTTCGATGGCGCGGGCCAGGCCGAGAACACACAGAGGATGCCGCCAGTCACCGCATGGTGCGCTCCGCACCACCGCTTCAACGGCCATGACCGCCATTACCGACAGTATCAGTGTTTTTCCATCGATTCCTTTTGTGTCCATCCCAGGTCCCGCAATGCTCTGTATCCATACCACTGGCAGTACCAGTGATCGGAGGACTTGATCGTATGGATTATCGTTTCCACCGCGCCTTTTCCGTCCCGAACGCCCAGCCCTTCCAGGGCCTTGCAGACCACGTTGGGATGAGGGTCGTTGAGAAGCCTGAGCAGGTCGGCATATGTCTCCCTTCGGTGGCTGAGCCCGAGGGCCACGGCGAGCCAGTACCGTTCGGGGACAGAGGGGCTTGTCAGCGATCTTTCATAGGAAGGGAAGGTCCCTATGTCGAGGCGTCGCGACTGTATCCGTTTCAAGGCGGCGATGCGTTCGTGGATGTCGTTCGATGTCAGGGCCTGCGCCAGGGTGGCGCTTGAAAGGGTGGTCCGTACTCCGCCGTACACCGGAAAAAAAACGACGACACCCAGGATGAAGCAAAGGGCGGCTGCGACTATGGATGCTTTTGCATCGCTCAGAAAAAAGGACAGGGGGAACCGGACCAGGACAAAGACGAATCCGTAGATAAGGATGGGAAGGCCGACGAGCAGAGAGAAAAAGGTGAAGCGGCGAAAGAGCCGGTACCGGTCGTTGAGGGATGAAAACTCCTTCAGAACAATGCCCGGGCCCTTGAGAAATTCATCGGTGCCTGTTTCAAGAAGCAGCCGCCCACGGTGTTCAAATAGAAGTTTCCCCGTTTTTTCGGTGATGACAAGGTCGGCGCCTTCCTCGCCGCCGATATCGAGATAGTCATGGCGGCGCAGGGCCCCGTCTATGGAATCCTTCAAGGTGCCGTCGGGAACGTTTTCCAGCGAAACCGTCTTCAGGGTTTTCTTTTGAAGCGGTTTGATAACCTCCGCAGGGTACAGCGTGTAGTCGTAATAGAGATCGTTGATCGCGATTCCCGCCGGATTCGACAGGAGCATTCCGTCCCGGATATTCAGAAAGAGGGAGCGGTCCAGGAGCGTGAGCCAGATCATCGCCAGCAATATCAGGGGAATAAGAGGTATCAGTTCCTGTTTCAGCGATGGCTGTTGTGAAGCCAGGCGAAGGGTGGCGAAAAAGACCGCCGGCGGAACGATAACGAAATAGGACGTGGCGATGATGGAATATCCATCGAGGTAGACGGCCACCGAGGCGGCCAGCCAGAGGGCGCCCGTGATACAGTCGCATATCCGGCGATTACGCAGGCAGTGCGAGCGGATGCGTCCCGCGGCGTATCCCAGCAGGGTCAGTCCCGTACCGAGGGTGAGCGTGAAAAAGAACCCGCCCCAGAAGGCGGGCCCGATGGCATTCAGGTGAGCCGCGATCCGTTCCGTGGGGATTATGAAATAGCCGAGGTCCCGGAGGATGGTAAGCTTTTCCTGAAGCTTCACGTTCGAAAGATACAACTGAAAAGTGGCGATAACCTGGCTCAGACCGAGACCGAGGAGAAATATTTTCACCGTTGCAAGGTATTTGTTCATGGCACAGTCGTCGATCCTGTCCGGAAGCCGGGGAATACAAATTCGACCATTGGGCCTGTTGTCCAAACCCGGGCAACGGCCCGTCAGCATACGACCCTCATTGGCACCTGAAACGGATCGTCTGAAAACAACGATTTTTCGAGGTATTACCACGGGTAAGCGAAAAAGCAATAGAGAAATAACGGTACGCGAGGTGATTTTGTGGAAAAAGTCAAAAATCAGCGAGGGAATGCAAGTAGTTATTAAAATTCTTTGAAAATTGCCCCGGAAAGATGTATGAATCACGTTTACGAGAAACCGAGGGAGGTTGAATGAATGTCAGGAAAAAGAATTTTGGGTATCGTTCTCTGTTTTCCGGTTGTTTTCATGCTCTGTGCGCTCCTGCCGGCACCGGCGTCGGCGGCCGATAAGGCGGAGCCGAATGCGCTCGTAAAGATCGGTGATTCGGTCATAACCGAAGCGGATCTCGAGCAGCGTATCGCTTCGTTCCCGGACAGGGTGAAACAGCGCTATCAGGGAGAGAACGGAAGAAGACAGTTGCTGGAAAAGCTGGTGGAGTTGAAGATATTCTCCCTTGAAGCGCGGGCGGAAAAACTGGACCAGGATAAGGATGTCAAGGTACGTATGGAAGATGCCGCGGACAGTGTCCTTGCCCAGGAATACGTTCAGAAAAAAGGGTTGGTTGATCCGCAGATCACCGAAAAAGAGATAGAGGAATATTATGAGAAGAACAAGGCCGAGTTCTTGCGGCCCGCCCTGGTGAAGGCACGCCAGATATTGATCAAAGCGGGTCCCAAGGTCTCCGCTGAAGAGATATCGGCCGGCGAGAAGAAAGCACGGAAGATCGTGGAAGAACTGAAAGCGGGAGGGGATTTCACAGCGCTGGCGAAGCAATATTCCGATGACGAGCGGTCGAGGTCACGGGGGGGCGCCATGGGATATGTGACGAAGAACAATATTCCCTCCGAGCTCTGGAACGTGGCCTGGTCCCTGAAGGAAGGAACGGTCAGTGACCCTGTAAAAACGGAAGATGGGTTCCATATCATAGCGGTTGAAGAAAAACAGCCTGAGCGCGAACTTTCCCTTCAGGAGGCGGAAAAGAAGATACGGTCCACCCTTGAAACACTGAAAAAGCATTCCATGATGGAGCAGGAAAAGGGTCACCTCATGAAAAAATATGCCGTCGAATTCCTCGCGCCCGCATCGATGGGAGCGTCAAAATCAGGCGGAAAAGAATTGAAAAAGAAGTTCAAGATCAAGACGGACTGAGGTTCGAAGGGGCCTTTGGAGTGTTTCAGAGGGGAAAATGAAAATCCTTCATCGATTCCCTTTCAATTTCCGGCGGGGGTTTACCCTGCTTGAAGTAATGCTGGCGATGGCCGTCCTGGCCATCGCCCTCGTCGCTGTTTTTCAGTCCCAGTCGCAGAGCATCTCCATGGCGGGCATATCGAGATTTTACACGACAGCGCCCCTTCTCGCCCAGAGCAAGATGGCCGAAACGGAGGCAATGCCGGTTGCCGATATCGTCAGCGAAGACGGTGATTTTGGAGAAGACTTTCCCCAGTATGCCTGGCAGGTCACCGTTGCCGAGACGGGATTTGAGTTTCTAAAGCGGATAGAGGTGACGGTGACGGGCGCCATGATGAATTCAAACAATACTTATCAGTTGACCATGTACCGGTTCACGGGCCAGTGAGACCTTTGCTGCCGTCGGAGAGCGTGATCGATATGAGAGCGGAGGGACAGAGCGGTTTTACCCTGATGGAGATCATGATCGCCATCCTCATTCTCGGGACGGTGCTCACCACCGTCTATGCCGCCTATACGGGGACGCTCCGGATCGTTAAGGAAACGCAACATGCCGACGAGACCTATGACATGGCGCGGATGACCCTGAAACTCATGACGGAGGACCTCGCCTCCGTCCAATCCTGCCGGGGTGTTTTCATCTTCCACTCCCTGTCGAGCGATATAGCCGATGCCGATTTCACGGAACTTGCCTTTCTCTCATCGTCACATCTTGATTTCGACAACGGCACGCAGTCGGGCAATGCCATGATCCATTACTATGTCAAAGAAATTGAGCCCGGTTCCCATGCGCTTTTTCGAAAGGATACCCTCTTCCGGTGGGAAGAGGAGAAGACCTTCGAACGTGAAGGAGGGTACATGGTGTGCGACAGGCTCGAGTCCCTGGCGTTCCTGTTCTATGGCAGCGATGGTGAGGAATATGAAACATGGGATTCCGACGAGAACCGGGAACAGGAGAAAAACAAGGCGCCGGCGGTCGTGCGGATAGATCTGGCCTTCACGGGGCCGGGAGAGGAAGTCGAACCGTACCGGTTCAGGACGGGTGTATATATCCCCATGATGGGGGGAAAATGAAGGATTTCATTGGAAATGACCGCGGTATAGCGCTGGTCATCGTGATCCTTTTGGTCGCCGTCATCGTCGCGGTGACGATACAGCTCAACCGTGCCACCAGGACGGAGGTGACGGACGCCGCGAACCTGCGGGACGGTGTTACTCTCCTGTACATCGCCAAATCAGGGTATAACGGGGGAACGGCCTTTCTGCGTCAGGACACGAACGAATATGATTCCCTTACCGAGGACTGGGCCAGGTCTTCCCTGCTCTCGGCGTCATCGAGCGTCCTTTTCGATGAGGGGTACTTTATTCTGCTCATTGAGGATGAATCGAGAAAGATACCGATCAACAGGCTGGTAAGCGCAAATGAGTATAATCCGCTCATTGAGGACCTGCTGATGCGGTTCCTGATGCTTCCCGAGTTCGAACTGACCCAGCAGGATGCCGGGGATATCATGGATGCCGTAAAGGACTGGATAGACGACGATGACGAGGTGACGGGATTCGGGGCGGAGGACCTCTATTACCGGAGCCTTGATGACGCGTATACCTGCAAGAACGGACCCCTCGATTGTGTCGATGAGCTTCTCATGGTAAAAGGCGTTTCGCCGGAACTGCTCTATGGAACGACGGAGAAACCCGGTATTGCTCCCTACCTGACCGTCCATGGCAACGGAAAGATCAATATCAACACGGCGGAGCCGCGGGTGCTGCAGGTACTGTCGCCGGACATTACGGAAGAAATGGCGTCGGATATGGATGCGTACAGAAAAGATAAAGAGAATGCACTTTCCCAAACGACATGGTATAAGAACGTGACCGGTATGGACGCGATCGTTATTGAGGGGATGCTGATCTCGACGCAAAGCGATGTCTTCAGGATCATATCAACGGGGTATCTGGGTGATATGAGAAAGACCGTAACTGGTGTCGTGGACAGGGACAGGGACAAGAAAACGGTGAAGCTCCTGTCCTGGGCGGTTGAATGATCGGGATTCGGGAAACGAGAATCGGGGATTATTTGACAAGTGTGTTGTTTGGTCTATGTATGTAGTGTGCCGATTTATCGGCGTTTTTACGGATTACGGATTATGGATCAGGTTTTTCACCTCCCTTTCGTAAAGGGAGGCCGGGAGGGATTTATGTATTTAAAATCCCCCTCGATCCCCCTTTGCCAAAGGGGGAGGCGGGCTTTGTCACGCATTCACGCATATACGCACTCAGGCACTTAGGTACTCAGGCACTTTTTATTAAGGAAAACTGACAATGCCGGAAAAAATTCTGGGACTCGACATTGGAACGGAAACCATCAAGGCCGTTCAGGTCATGACGGGTTTGAAAGGGTACCGGGTAACCCGTTCCGCGTTGGTGGATATCGAAGAGGCCGGCGGTCCCGGCGGGGCGCTCAAGTCGCTTCTGCAGGGTGGCGAACTGGCGAGCGGCATCTATATCACGGCGATCCCGATGAGAGATGTTTCTTTCCGTTCCATAGGGTTTCCGTTCAAGGACAGGCGAAAGATACAACAGGCCCTTCAGTACGAGATGGAGCAACTTATTCCCCGTCCGGCTGACGAGCTTCTTTTTGATTTTATCGTCAGGGAACAGACCGACCGCACCGATATAATCGTTGCCGCTGCGCCGCGGCAACGGGTGGGGGAACTCGTTCATCTTCTGGCAGAGCAGGCGGCGGAGGCCGCCCTGATCGATATCGATGCCGTTCCCATAGCCGCGAAAGCAGCCGCCGGCGGCGGAACGTCCATTCTTCTCGATATCGGGTCCCTCCATACGACGGTGTTCTTTCTCGATAAAGGCGCCGTGCAGCAACTCCGGGTACTGTCCTTCGGCGGTCGGGTTGTAACGGAAACGATCGCGCATGCCCTGGGAATGGGATCCCGCGAGGCCGAGCAGGTGAAGCGGTCCGGTGACGTGAGCGCAGCCCGGGAAGAACTTGCCGTCCTGTACCGAAAGCTGGTGAGGGACGTTCAAAATACCCTGGAATATGTCCGTCTCCGAGGGGAATTCACGGGGATACCGTCCGGGATACTTCTCACCGGCGGTGGGGCACATTCTCCGGGCCTTCGGGAAGAGCTGGAAAAGGCTTTATCCCTGCCCGTTGAGGACGTGGATATAGCCGCTATCGAGAAGGTCGAATTTGACGAGCAGTTCGAGGGCCCCCGGGACCCCGTGCTGATGAACCAGGCGCTTGCCCTCGCGACACGGGAATCCCGCAGAGGGGGAGGATTCAATTTCTGTGTCGGTGAATATACGCCGAAGAAGCGCTACGAAGGCGCCAAACGGGATATCCGGTGGGTTGCCATCCTTGCCGGGATCGTGCTGGCCTTCTGGGGTGCCGATTATTATGTGGGATATCATACTGAAAAGGCGTACGTGGATAACCTGAAACGCACGGAGCAGATCATATTCAAGGAGACCTGCCCCGATGTGGCGAAGATCGTCGATCCGGTCCACCAGCTTCAGGTAAAGATAGATGAGATAAAAAAGGCCTCCGCGGCCGGGGGTGGTCCGGGCATGAAGGTTTCCGTTCTCGACGTGCTGGGAGACATCTCGAAAGCCGTTCCGCCGGAAGTGGATTTTCTCATTACCAGTTTCACCTATGACGGCAGTTCCATTGAAATAAAGGGAGAAACGGACAATTTCAACAGCGTCGATACGATAAAGAACAGCCTCGGTGCCGCTGATTATATCACCGATGTTACGGTCAGCTCGGCGAAGCTCATAAAGAACGACAGCCGGGTCGGATTTGACCTGAAAATGGTCATGTCCGGCTGAATGCCGGATGATTACCGTTGCCACGCCGCCGGAGGTATTGAAACAGGAATATGAATATCGGAAAATATACCTTGTCCAAACGTGAAAAGTTTTATCTCGCTGGAGGCATCGGATTCGTCGTCCTCTTTTTCGTCGTTCAGTTCGTGTTCTTTCCTCTGGTCGAGGCGCGGGAAAATCTTGCCCGGGCGACGCGGGTCCATGAAAAGGCCCTCGCGGATATCATGAAACTGAGCGCCGAATGCAAATCCCTTCAGACCGATACGGTGAGCATCGATCGGGCCATTGCCGCGCGACCGGCTGATTTTACGCTGTTCTCCTTTCTTGAAAGACAGGCCGGTGAGGCCGGGCTGAAGGGCAATATCAAATATATGAAACCCTCGCTCTCCGCTGAAGGGACACCGTACAAGGAATCTTCCGTGGAGATGCGGCTCGAGGACGTCACCCTTGAACAGCTTGTCGAATACCTCTATCTTGTGGAATCACCGGCCTTCCTGGTTCACGTCAAGCGTATTTCGATCAAGCAGGGTGTCGGCGGTTCTGAATACCTCACAGCCCTGATCCATCTGGTAACCTACCAATAGGCAATGATATGAAAAGAAAATTACTGGTGGGCTATATTGTGTACGGCGTTCTGGTGACGGGACTTTTTCTCTGGTGGCTGTTCCCCGCCGAGATACTCATTGATTCCTTACGGTCGGCGGTTTCAGCGCGGGTCCCGGGGCTTGTGTTCAGCGTGGAAAAAGCGGGACTGAGCTTTCCTCCGGGAGTGAAATTACGGGACTGTACCTTCCAGTCGAAATCAAAACCCTCACTGTCGGTGATCCTTGACATGATAGAAGTGCGGCCGGCCCTGGGGAGCGTCATCTTCGGGGACAAGGCCATTCTGGTCCGGGCAAAGGCCTATGGCGGCACGATAAAGGCGAGGGTGACGGCCCCCGAGGGTGATGACGGGAATGGCACGGTCCGGGTTGATGCCGCGGCCGACGGCATAGAGGCGGGGAAATGTACCTGGATCGAAGTCCTGGCAGGACGGAAATTTCAGGGGTCGGTGACAGGGACCCTCGCATACGAGGGAACCGCGGCGAAACCGCTGGCAGGTTCGGGTGACCTTTCCCTTTCCATTAAGGACGGCGTGATCCCATTGGCGGGTGACCTGTTCGGATTCAGCGAGATACCCTTTGATACCCTGGAATCAAAGGCGACCATGAAGAACCGGGTCGTCAAGATCGACACCCTGAACATCAGGGGGCCGGCCGTGGGTGGTGAGTTTAACGGAAGGGTGTCGCTGCGTGAGCCCCTTGATATGAGTACCATGGCTCTCCAGGGAGATGTGAACGTGCATGCCCTGAACAGAACGATGAAAATTTCACTGACGGGGACAGTAGCAAAACCGATTCCAAGGGTGAGATGAGATCATGTTGACACGGTACCGCCCATTCGTCATTCTGCTGGCAATAACACTACTGTCCTACTTCTCCGTGGACATGTTCTACAGGATTATCAAGGCCGGCATGGTACGGGCCCTGCCCGGTACAATTGTCACGGAGATAAAACCGGACCGCAAAACGCAACGGCGGCCGACCTTGGATTCTTACCTGGTTATTTCCGACAGAAACCTCTTCGGTTCCGCCCGGAAGGAAAAGTTCGCCGCCGCCGAGCAGATCAATGTGGAGGAACTGAAGGAAACGGCCCTGAACCTGGCTCTCCTCGGAACGGTGTACAGCGGTGACGAAGGGGGATTTGCCGTCATTGAGGAAGTGGACAAGAAAAAACAGGGGTTGTATCGGATCGGCGATACCGTGGGCGAGGCGACCATCAAGAAGATCATGCGGGGCGTTGTTGTTCTCAGGGTCAAGAACAACGACGAGGTCCTGATGATGGAGGAACGGAAAAAAACGGCCTCCATCGCCGGTGAGGTGCCGGAGCCGGCGGAAATGTCTTCACCGTCATCCGTCACCGTCAGCAAAGCGGAGATCGAGAACGCTTTTCAGGACATGAATGCCGTCATGACGCAGGTCCGCATCCGGCCTTTTTTTACGGACGGGAAGCCGGATGGTTTCATGATCAGCAGGATCCAGAAGGGAAGCATCTTTGACCGGATGGGAATACAGAACGGCGACGTCGTGCAGGGTGTCAACAGCCAGGCGCTCAGCAGCGCCGACGACCTGCTCACCCTTTACCAGGAATTGAAAAGCGGTTCCGAGGTCCTGCTCAACATAAAGAGACGGGGGCAGGAGGAAACGCTGAAGTATGTGTTTGAGGAGTGAGAGACTAAGTGCCTGAGTTCCTGAGTACCAAAATGCGGGATTACGGATTATGGATTACGGAATAGGATTATGGATTAGGTTTTTCACCTCCCTTTCGTAAAGGGAGGCCGGGAGGGATTTATATACTTGAAAATCCCCCTCAATCCCCCTTTTGCAAAGGGGGACTTCCATAATACCAGGCACTCAGACACTCAGGCACTGCATTTTAAACTTATGTACAAATCATTTTTCGGTTTATTGGAGAACCCCTTCAACCTGACACCTGATCCCCGGTACCTCTATCTGGCTCCGCAGCATCGGGACGCGCTTAACCACCTGCTCTTCGGTGTCCATGAAAAGAAGGGATTCATCGTTATCACCGGCGGTGTCGGGACGGGCAAGACGACACTGTGCAGGGCATTTCTCGCCGCCCTTGACGAGAGGGTGTCGAGCGCCCTTATTTTCAATTCGGCCATATCGGATGTTGAACTGCTGCGGACGATCATGCAGGAGTTCGAGATACGGACGGGGAGAGGGAGGATATCGAAAAAGCGGTATATCGATGCTCTCAATCAGTTCCTGTTGAAGGAATTTGCCGAGGGAAGGAACGCCGTTCTCCTCATTGACGAAGCCCAGAATCTCTCACGAAATGTACTGGAACAGATACGGATGCTCTCGAACCTTGAAACGGACCGGGAAAAACTCCTGCAGATCGTATTGCTCGGCCAGCCCGAACTGGAAGATGTCCTGCGGTCTCCGTCCCTGCGCCAGCTCAATGAGCGGATCACGGTCCGCTATCACCTCGAGCCCCTGGACAGGCAACAGGTCGAGCAATATGTCGAACACCGGCTGTCGGTGGCCGCCGGTGAGAACAGGAACCTGCGGTTCGAGCCGGGCGCGTTCCGGACGATCCACTCCAATTCCCGTGGTATTCCGAGAAGGATCAATGTCATATGCGACCGCGCGCTGCTCATAGCCTACACGAAGGATACGGCCATTGTGGACAGGGCGATCGTTGAAGAAGCCGTGGCGGACATCGGCGGCGGATACATGAAGATTCCCGGGTATGAAAAAGGTCCCGCCACGGATCGTGTTGTTTCCCTGCTCGTTCTGCTCGTTTTCGCCATCCTTCTGCTGATCGGTACGATATACTCAGGCCTGCTCTGAGAGCGGTGCCGCGAAACAATAAGGAAGATGACCGATTGAAATGAGCTATATCCACGACGCGCTGAAAAAGGCACAGAAGGAGAAGGACAGCCTCTACCGGAATTATGCCGGCGTTATAACGGCGGCGGGATCGGAGAAAAAGCGCGGCGGGCCGCTGCGTATCTCAATCGCCGGGATCCTTTCAATAGTGCTTGCCTTGGCGGCCCTTTCACTGTTAGGATACAGCTTTTCTTTGAAAGGGGAGAAGGTGGCGACGGCCGGTGTAGAACAGAACACGGCCGTTTCCATGCCGGCCGCCGGAGAAGTGGAGAAGGTCGTTCCGGCGACCCCTGAGGGAGCGGAAGAGAACGCGGCCGGCACGGCAGCGATCGATGATGTTGTAATGCTTTACGAGGACGGCCTCGAATGGCAGCGCGCCGGTGATCTGCTGAAGGCGGAGGTGACGTACCGGAAAGTGCTGGAGATCGACCCGACCTTCTCCCGTGCCCTGAATAATCTCGGTGTCATCGCCATGGCCGGCAACCGGAACGCGGAAGCCCTGATGCTTTTTGAACGGGCCCGGGAGGCAGGGAAGGGCTATGTCGACCCCGCATACAATATGGCCTGTCTGTATGCACGCATGGGAAGGGTCGGCGACGCCATGGAAAACCTGAAGGAAGCGGTTCGGCTTGACGAGTCGGTGCTGCAATGGGCACAGACCGATCCCGACCTGGCGAAGCTCCGGTCAACGGTCGATTATCGTGAATATTTTACTCAGAATCGGGGAGGGTAGAACGGGATAGATATGAAGAAATCAGTAAGAACCTTGATGACGATCGCTGTGGCACTGGTCTTAATCGTTGCTTCGATGCCGGCGGGAACCGTCATGGGAGCCCGGGTGACCGGAAACGACGACGTGGTTCCCACGGTACAGGACCGGGAAGAGACAACGCCGGCGGCGGAAGCGGCGCCTGCCCGTCCCGAGGCAAGAAGACCCGATACGAGACGGACCAAAGTCAGGGAAACCCGTCCGATACCGGCGGGGGCGCAGGCCCCGGCAACCCCGGTCGAAGCGGCACCGGCTCCGGAAGCAACAGCCACGCAGAAGGTTGAGAAGACCACCGTTGACTCTCAGTATGTCACCATCGACTTCGAAGATGTGGACATCAGGGTGTTCATCAAGTTCATCAGTGAATTGACCGGGAAGAACTTCGTCATAGACCGCAATGTGAAGGGAACGGTGACCATCATTTCCCCGCGGAAAATATCGGTTGACGAGGCATACAAGGTCTTTGAATCGGTCCTCGATGTTCACGACTACACGGCGGTGCCGGCAGGGGATATTATCAAGATAATCCCGGTACGGACGGCAAAGGAAAAGAACGTGGAAACCCTCCTGCGGGAGCAGGCACGGAGTTCCGAGGACAAGGTGGTGACCCAGCTCATTCCGCTCAAATACGCCGATCCCGAAGAGATGAAGAAGGTCCTGATCCCCCTTGTTTCGAAAGAGAGCGTCATCTTGTCCTATTCCGCGACGGGGATGCTCATTATCACGGACCTCCTTTCCAACGTGAAACGGCTCCTGACGATCGTGGACGCGCTGGATGCCGAGGGCATCGAGGAACAGATAGCCGTCATTCCCCTGAAATATGCCGATGCCGTGGAGATTTCGAAATCGCTGACGTCCATATTCCAGCAGGGACGACAGCCCAAGCGGGGCGCGGCGGAGCCGACCGTCCGCGTTGTGCCCGATGAGCGGACCAACACGATCATCACGCTTGCCAGTGAAAATGATACCAACAAAATAAAACAGCTCATCGAGCTTCTCGATCGGGAGGTTCCCCGGGGCGAGGCGAAGATCCGGGTCTATCACCTTGAAAACGCCGATGCCGAGGAACTGACGAAGGTCCTTATGGATATACCCACCGGCGACGACGCGAAGCGGGCGGCCCAGGGCGGCCAGGCGGCGCCGCTCCTGTCGAAGGAAGTAAAGGTGGTGCCCGACAAGGCCACGAATACGCTCATCATCACGGCGGGCAGGGATGATTACACGGTGCTGGAAGAGGTCATCAAGGAACTCGATGTTCCCCGGCCGATGGTGTACATAGAAGCGCTCATAATGGAGGTCAACGTCGACAAGGACATGAGGATCGGCGCGGAGTGGGTCGGCGGTGAGCGTTTTCACAGCGACAGCAACAAGGTATACGGCGGCGGCTTCACACTGCCATCGGGTTCCAGCATCATGCCCGGGGTCGACTCGACGGGGCTTCTTTCCTATCCCGCGGGTTTTTCAGTGGGTGTCTTCGGCGAGTCCATCAAGATAGGCGATATCACATTCCCCTCGCTCGGCGCCGTTTTCAACGCCTACCGCGAGGACAGCGACGTCCATATCCTCTCGACGCCGCAGGTGCTGACCCTCGATAATCAGGAGGCGGAAATTTACGTGGGGGAGAACGTGCCCTATCAGACGAGACAGGAAACGTCGACGACGGACAGGGACTACAGCACATACGAATACAAGGACGTGGGCGTTACGCTGCGCCTGACGCCCCAGATCAGCCAGGAACGCTTTGTGAGGCTGGACATCTATCAGGAAGTGACCAAGCTCAAGTCCCAGGTCGAGGACCGTCCCACTACCCTCAAGCGCACGGCGAAGACGGCGGTGACCATCAAGGATAAATATACGGTGGTTGTGGGAGGGCTCATCGGTGACGATATCAACAACACGGTCTATAAGATCCCGCTCCTGGGGGATATCCCATACCTCGGCTATCTCTTCAAGTATGACAGCTCAACCCGTGAGAAGCGGAACCTTTTCATATTTATCACCCCCCATATTATCGAAAATCCGGTAGAGGCGAGCGATCTGTATGAGAAGAAACAGGGGATGATCGATTCCATGGAGGAAGGGGTCATCAAGAGGCACACGCGGGACAAGTCGTCTGCTGAGGGAATACGAATAGAGGATTAACGAGACCCCTTGTTTTCAATTGATTTTGCAGTATGCTGAGAATAGACTCGTTGACACAGTGAGATTTACATACAATTGAAACAGTAATGGCATTTATTACCTTACTCGGGAGTTGGCGTATGCGAAAACCAGGAAAAATCATCTGCAATGTCTGTATCCTTCTTTTTATTCTTCTGCCGTGTGCCGCAGCTGCCGCGGGAGGGACCTACTATGATCTGGGGGTCTTTTCCTACGAAGAGGGGAACTACGAAGAGGCGGAACGAAACCTTCAGCAGGCCCTGGCGGCTGACAGCGCTGATCCTCTGGCCAACCATTACTTGGGAAGGACCTACACGAAAATGGAGCGCTTTCCCGATGCGATGCGCTGCCTCCTCAAGGCCCGGGAATCGGGGGTCGAGCCCGCGGGGCTTGACTACGATATCGCCTATCTGAATTACCGAATGGAAAAGTATGCCGAGGCGGCCCGGCTCTTTACGGATATTGTTGCCAGGGACCCGGAAAACATTCTTGCCCGCTATTATGCCGGAATATGCCTTTTCAGGGAACAGCAGTACGGTGCCTCACTCGACTATCTGGTTGGGGCCGCCGACCGGAGTCCAACGCTGAGGGACAACGGCTATTACTATGCCGGCATTTCATACTTCAAGACGGATGACATGGAACGGGCCGTTGAAAAATTCGAATATGTAAAGGAGTCCTCCGTCGATGCAACCCTGCGGGACTATGCGTCGCAGTGGCTCGATGCCGTCAGGGCCGAGAAGGAGCGGCGCAAGCCTTACGAGCTCTATGCAAAATTCGGATACCAATATGATGATAATGTTACCCTCGATCCTGTGGATAAGGACATTTACGCCGACGAGGAGGACACGGCCTTCGTCCTCTATGCGTCAGGGAAGTATGATGTCATTGAGCGGGAACAATATTCAGTGGGGGCGGGTTACACCCATTATCAGACCTGGCACAGCGATCTGAGCGAATATGACCTGACAGGAAGCATTTTCCAGTTTTACGGAAATTACCGTATGAAATCGCTGACGTTCGGGCTCAGCTACCTTCCCCATTACTACTGGCTGGACAGTGAGAGTTTCCTCATGCGCCACCAGGTGCGGCCCGAGGTGCTCTGGCGTCTCAGTGACCGCGTCATCGCCCGGTTTTCCTACAGTTATTACCGTAACAATCATTTCGAGGACGAGGACCGTGACAGCGATGCGAACGAGATCGCTCTTGACGGTTATTACAGCCTTCCCGACAAACAGGGATTTCTCTTCGGCGGGATCGGCTGTGAGAAGAACAGTGCGGCCCATCAGGACTTCGATTACACACAGATGAAGCTGCGCCTCGGCGCATTCCTGCGGCTGCCGCATGAGTTCGAGTTCTATGTCACGGGCAAGTATTACGGCCAGAAGTACGACAACCGTGACTCATTCTATAATATCGACCGTGATGACGATAAATATTACGCGTCCCTTTCCCTGGAGCGGAAGCTTGTCTATGAGTGGCTTCATGTGGCTGCCGAGTACAACTTCACGAAGAACGATTCCAATATTGATGATTATACCTATAAGAGACAGGTAACCTCCCTGTCCCTGGTCGCACGATTTTAAGGAGAGTGAGGCATGAAAACAGCACGCGATATTTCACGATATGCCGTATGTGTCCTGGTCGTCCTTTGCGCATGGTTCGGGTGTTCTCCCGCCGTTGCCTCCGGCATTCCCGCGGACCTGGCCATTGAAAGCCCGTTCCGTCCGGGCCCCGGGGCTCCCGTGGGATCGGTCCTCCTGGTGCAGGGAACGGCAGTCGTCGTCCATGGTAGTGAGGCAATAGGATATCTGTTGAAAAGCGAAGCCCCGCTCTTCAAGGGGGACACGCTCATGACGGACGATGAGGCACGGGTCAGGTTCCGCCTCAATGACGGCAGCGAGCTGACCCTTTCTTCAGGGACGCGGCTGACCATAAACAAAAGCGTCTATGACCCCGACAGTGCGAGCCGGTCATCCTTCATCGGCATGAGCTTCGGCAAGGCCCGTTTCCTGGTGACGAATCTCGCCGGCGCCAGGCAATCCGAGTTCAGGGTGAAGACCCAGACGGCCGTCTGCGGTGTCCGCGGGTCCGATTTTGTGTTGAACGCGAGCCCGGTCAATACGGAAGTGACGGCACTGGAGAACACCCGCCTGGAGGTTGCGAGTCTCTCCTTTCCCGGAGTGGAACCGGTGCTGGTCAGCGATTACGAACGAACCCAGGTGCAGAAAGGTGCCCTTCCCTCGGAAGTGGTCCGGGTCTCACCGGAAGAGATAGAACAGTTGCTTGAGGATTTCATGGTAGGTCCCGGTGAAGTCGAGGCTGGCGCAGTGCTTACGGAAGTGGAAAAAAAGGCTGAAGAAAGAGCGGCGGAAACGGGGGTGGAAACGTTCTTCGCTGAGGAAGAACTCAAGGGAATTCTCTTCAGCGGTGATGAGGTGGTTGTTCCCGAATACCCCGCAGCGCCAGAGATTGCAGAAGAACCAGGAGTTCCCGAGATTACTGTGGAAGAGGACATAAGAGAGCAATCGGAGCAGATGCAGCTCCAGCAGGAGGTCATTTTCCAGGAACAGCTCGAGGATGAGGTGATTCAGGAGATACTGAAGGAAGAACTGCCTCACATACCGGGTACACCGGAGCTTTGAGACCGGACGATGCAGGATAGGTAGGGTATAACGAATTTTACCAGCATGAAAGAGGTTTGAGCAATGAACAGAACATCACCCCACGCGAAAAAGATCGGAGTATGCTATGCCGTCATGATACTGTCCGCCCTGCTGTTTAGCGGTATTCTCGGCGCACCCCCGCCGGCGGCGGCCGATACCATTGTGTATTCAGAAGGCTTTGAAGCCGATAACGGTGGGTATGCGGCCAACGGAGACGCCGAATGGGAATGGGGAACCCCCGTAACGGCGGGCCCCGGAATGGCCCACAGCGGTAATTTCTGCTGGGGGACCGATCTTGATGGAACCGTGACGAGGCCTTGCGAAGGTTCCATCGTATCGCCTGCCATACCCCTGCCCGCGATCACTGAAGACCAGATCATCCGTATCCGGTTCTGGGCCTACATAGCCGTTGACGGCATGTATGACCGGGGGGAATTCTTCGTGTCGGATGATGAGACCGACTGGGAATCCCTCTGCGAGTTCTTTCAGAGCATGGACCCCGCGGGTCAGACAACCTCGGCCTGGCGGAAATACGAGTTCAGCATCAGCAATGGATATGCAGGCGGTAACATTTACCTGAGGTACCGGGCCGCTGTACCATACTCGAGCACCTCTTTTTACTGTGGTGGTTCGAATGATCTTTCCGGCGTGTATATCGACGACGTGGCTATAACCATCTATGACGTGCCAGGGAACAAAAAGCTTTTCGGACTGGAGGCCTGGGAAGACCCGTCAGCCTATGCCTCCTGTCCCTGGGTTGCCCCGTGGAACGGCAGCGAGTTCCACGTCGATAACGATATCTATTCCGTGGCACGACGCAAGGTGAATGAGTACACAGATCACTATAAGCTGATGCAGCCCCTGGTCGAGGCAGGCGGCGTCTATCCCATAGAAATACAGGAACGGGAGCAGGAGGATTCCTACACGGATTTCGTGGCGCTCATCCAGGTCGATCATGCGCCCGATGTGTCCGTCGCTCCCGATGAGGATGGAAATCTCATATCCTTCCGGCCCTCGGGTTTCCTTGCTCCTCAAAGCGCCGTCTCCGGTGACGGTGAGGATGTTCTGTCCCTTGTCTCCACGGCTGAGGACAACAAGGGATATCCCGCTTACAGTGATGACAGGGTCATTGTCAATTTCGGTTCCGTCGATGTTTCACAGGGTGCCCAGCTGTACCTGCGGGTTGCCGGGTTCATTCTCGGAGAGGGTGATAACATGCCCTACGTGGGGCCGCCGGCCATCGTGGTCGAAACGAGAGATGAGGAAGGCCTGTGGCAGGAGCGGGGCAGGCTGCGGCCGCGGTTCGCCTATTCCGTGTCCGCCTTTGAGCTTACTCCCTACCTGACGAACGGGGAACCCGTCGAGGTCCGCCTGCGCTCGATATCACACTGGACCAAGTATCATGCCATCGATTACGTGGCGCTCCACGCGGCATCGCAACCGTCCTTCACCGCGTCCCAGGTCCTGCCGACACGGGCCCTCTTCGGTGAGACCGACATCCTTCCCATACTGATCGCTGCTGATGAAAACTACTTCGAGATGACCACGGGAGAAAAGTTCTATCTCGAATTCCCCGTGGAGCCCCCCGTGGAAGGAACCGTCAGGGAATTCATGTTTGTTTCCAAGGGCTACTATATACCCCGGAGTGCGACATATCTTATCTATACCTGGGACGGGGCGAACTGGGTCATGCGTGACGGGTACTCCTATCCGGGGTCGGACCTTCTGAAGGAATTCGACCTTTCGTTGTTCCTTCCCGATCCGGACGGGGACTTCAAGGTCCGGGTGTGGCAGGATTACCAGTATGAACCGGCCGGCATCGATTACGTGGACCTCTGGGTGGGAGAGAACAACATACCGCTTTCCACTGCCTGGGACCACCGGTCAAATACCAGTATCTATAATACGGTCGTCATCTCCGATGATGTCAAGACATACTGGAGCGGGTGTCCGAGAAACCGCATCACCGATTATGAATTTGTACCCGAGGGGGACATAAACAATCCTCCGACGACGAATCCCGTTTCGGTCGAGGGAATGACGATATCATGGACCTATACCGATGCCGACGAGGACCCCCAGGTGTCTTACGAAGTTGAGGTCTGGACAGGTCCGGGTGCGAGCGGAAATATCATGTGGGACCCCCCGGTGGGCACGGGAACGGCCGGATCGGTTCCTTACGATGGACAGCAGCTCGAGGACGGAGCTACCTATTATGCTCGCGTCAAGGCCTTTGACGGCACCGACTGGGGCGGATGGTCCGAAGCCGAATGGTTCTATGAGGGGAATCTTCCTCCCGTTGCCGATGCAGGAGTCCCACAGGTGGTGACGGAAAGGCAACAGGCAACACTTGACGGCACCGGTTCCACCGATCCTGATGACGGCATTGCCGCTTATTTCTGGGAACAGCTCAACGGGATTTCCGCCGTTATCGAGGACCCATCGGCGGCACAAACCACATTTATCGTGCCGGAGCTTGACGGGACGTCCAACGAGATAACCTTTCAGTTGACCGTTACCGATTTCGGCGGTCTGCAGGACCAGGATACGGTCACGTATGAAATTATCGAGGCGAACGATCCGCCCGCAGCGGATGCCGGTCCCGATCAGCGCGCCTATGAGTATACCGATGTGGTGCTTGACGGTTCCGGATCCTACGATCCCGACGGAACGATCGTCTCCTGGCAGTGGGTACAGACGGGCGGCGAAGCGGTCACGCTCTCGGATGCGACGGTGCCGAAGCCGTCCTTTGAAGCCCCTGCCTTTGCCACGGAGAACATGGATCTTGTTTTCAGATTGACCGTTGCTGATGATACAGGACTTGAATCCTGGGATGAATGCGTTGTGACGGTTCGGGATAACTTTCCTCCCAACAAGCCCGTTCCCACGGCTCCCGCTGACGGGACGGTTATTGAATCCGGCGTCGACATCGGTCTGAAAGGGGGGACCTGTTCCGATCCGGAGGGAGATACTCATACGGACACGCAGTGGCAGGTCAGGCGCTCCGACCTTCCGGTGCTTCTGATTGATGAAACGACGGAAACGGACCTGACGGAATTTACCATCCCCGCCGGACTCAACCCCGGGTTGCAGTATTCCTGGCGTGACCGGTACAGGGACGAGGGCAGCAGGTCCTTCTCTCCCTGGTCCGACGAACTGACCTTTACGGTGGGCAATACTGTCCAGGACACCAGTGTCAAGGTTCCCTCGGGACTTGGTGTGGAGGATTACCGGATGGTTTCCTTTACCCAGTGGCCCGATGACCCCGCGGCAACGAACGTTTTCGGTGTGAGTCCCGACGCGACGAAATACCGGATCGGCACCTACAATCCACTCTCCGGTGATTACATAGAACTGGGAGATCCCGCCCTGATAGTGAAACCGGGTACGTCGTACTGGTTCCTCGTAAAAGGCGGCATCAATCCCACTGTCGAGGGGGTGCCTGTCAGTCTTGCTCTGGATGTCGCAATTGAAGTGGAGCTTTTATACAATAACGACACCGGCAACGGCTGGAACATGATCGCACCGCCGAACAAGGCCGATTATTACTGGAAGGATGTTCAGGTCGTCGTCTATGACGGAAACGGAAATGTTATAAACGGTCCCACTGCTATCGGAGACCTTGCCGAGGACAACGACATCATTGATGCGCGGCTCTGGAGATGGGACGACGGCGCCTATTATTCCGACACGGTTCTGATGGTGCATAACAGCGGATACTGGGCACGGGCGAAGAGAGAGAATGTATATCTTCGCTATCCGGCAAGCGCCCAGATACTGGTGTCAAATCCGGTGACGATGTTCGCCGGTCTCCTGGATGAGGGGAAACGGGCCTTTGCCAGAGCGTTGTCGCCGAAACCGGCCGTGGCCTTTTCGAACGACGCACCTCCCATGCCGTTGAGTGGATTCAGCTCTGGCTCCAGTGAAGGGGAGGGCGGTTCGGGAGGAAGTTGCTTCATCTCCACGACGCTGGGCAGGTGAGAAATTACACGAGTGTCATTCCCGCGGAGGCGGGAATCCAGGGGTAAGACTGGATGCCGGATCAGGTCCGGCATGACAGATGGTGTTCTCGTTGATA
>JAFGTS010000028.1 GCA_016933965.1 Deltaproteobacteria bacterium
CTGGCGGAGGGAGCAGGATTCGAACCCGCGAACCTTTCGGTTAACGGTTTTCAAGACCGCCGCCTTCGACCACTCGGCCATCCCTCCTTGCATATTAATATGTCGTTCGTTCCCGCACCCTTTTCGTTCCTGCCGTGCCGGGAGCGGTAAGTTTACTCAGGGGGTCCTATTCTGTCAACCCCATTCATATAGGGCACCAGGACGGGCGGTATGGTCACGCTGCCGTCCGCCTGCTGATAGTTTTCCAGGATCGCCACGACGGTCCTTCCCACGGCAAGGCCCGAACCGTTCAGCGTATGAACGTACTCGACCCGGGAGGTCTCTTCCCTCCTGAACCGGATCGAGGCCCGGCGCGCCTGAAAGTCCTCGAAATTGCTGCACGAGGAGATCTCCCGGTAGGCATCCTGCCCCGGCATCCAGGCTTCCACGTCATAGGTCTTCGCCGACGAGAACCCGAGGTCCCCCGTGCAGAGACTTACCGTCCGGAAGGGTATGCCGAGTCTCCTTAATACTTCCTCGGCATTGTCCGTCAGTGATTCCAGCTCGTCATATGAGGTCTCCGGCCGGGTGAACTTCACCATTTCCACCTTGTTGAACTGGTGCTGCCGTATCAGTCCCCGCGTGTCCTTGCCGTATGACCCCGCCTCGGCTCTGAAACAGGGTGTATAGGATACGTAATAGATCGGAAGGACCGCCTCATCCAGTATCTCATCGCGATGTATGTTCGTCACCGGCACCTCGGCCGTCGGGATCAGGTAATAATCTGTTCCCCACACCTTGAACAGGTCTTCCTCGAATTTCGGCAACTGCCCCGTTCCGGTCATGCTGTCGCTGTTCACCATGAAGGGGGGCAGCACTTCGGTATACCCGTGCGCGCCCACATGCAGGTCGAGCATGAAATTTATGAGCGCCCGTTCGAGTGACGCCCCGGCAGCCATGTACAGGGTGAACCGTGCGCCGGTTATCTTGGCGCCGCGGGCAAAATCGAGGATCCGCAGGTCTTCACCGATATCCCAGTGGGCCTTCGGCTCGAAATCAAAGACCGGTTTCTCGCCCCAGGTCCTGATCACGGGATTATCGTCCTCCCCTGCCCCACGCACGACGGTCTCATGGGGGATATTGGGGATCGTCATGACGATCTCGTTCAGGTTCGCCTCGGTCTCCTTCAGTGTTTCATCGAGCTCCTTGATGCGTGCCGAAACGTCGCTCATCCGGCTGATCAGTTCCGAAGCGTCCTCCTTGTTCTTCTTCAGGACACCGATCTCTTTCGAAACCGTGTTGCGTTCGTTCCTGAGCGATTCCACCTCGCGCAGAACATCGCGGCGCTTCTGCTCCAGGGACTGGAACCCGTCAAGGTCCACATCCTGTCCCCGGGCGTTCATACTGGTCCTTACCAGCTCGAGATTTTCCCGCACAAACTTGATGTCCAGCATGATCGATTTCCCCGTTCTACGCCGTTTTTAAGGCTCTCCTCACTAACATTTTGAGGATTCCAAGTCAATACCAATTGAAGGAGCAGCATCAGGACCGGCGAAGTTTTCTTTTCAAGGTCTCGACAACGACGGTGATCTCCCTGCTCCCGAGCAGATAGGAGGAAAGTACGAAGACGATCATTCCGGTCACGATGGCGGTGACGAGGACGGCAAGCCGATCGACCGTCGCGGCGGTCGAGTCCCAGTTCATCCACCGGCAGACGACGGCGATAACGATTCCCATGAGAATGGATGAAGCGATCACCTTTCCCAGGGACCGGAAGAACTCCCCATCCAGGAAGGGACCGATCTTCCGTCTCAGAAGCGTTGCCAGGAGCAGAATGTTCACCGACGAGGCGATGGCGGTGGCCAGGGCAAGCCCCCCATGTTTGAGGGGAAACATGAGGATGACGCTCATCGCCGCGTTCACCACAAGGGCCACAACGGCGACCCGTACCGGTGTCTTTGAATCCTGCAGGGCATAGAAGGCGGAAACGACCACCCTGATGCCCGAGAAGGCCCAGAGCCCCAGCGCGTAATAGAACAGCGCCTGGGCCGTCAGGACCATCGACGAAAGGTCAAAGGCGCCACGCTGAAAGAGGACGGAAATAATGGGTTCGCGAAGCACGATCAGCGCCGCCATGGAGGGAACGGTCACGAAGAGTATCAGCCGCAGGGAAAAGGATATGGTCTTTTTCAGGTCTTCATAGTCACCCCGTGAAACCTGCTCCGAGAAGCTCGGCAGCGACGCCGTCCCGACGGCGATACCGAATATGCCGAGCGGAAGCTGAACGACCCGGTCTGCGTAATAAAGGTATGACACGCTTCCGCCGGGCAGGAATGACGCGAGCAACGTGCTGATGAATATGTTGATCTGGTAAACGGCGGCGCCGAAGACGGCGGGGAGCATCAGGCGCCCTATCTTTTTCAGTCCCGGATGATCGAAGTGAAAGTCCGGTTTCAGGAACACACCCTTTCGGGCGAGCACGGGCAACTGCATGGCAAGCTGGAGGACGCCCCCCGCAATGACGCCCACCGCCAGGGCGATGATGGGCTCTTCGAAAAAGTCTCTCAGCAGCAGCGCGGCGGCGATCATGGAGATGTTCAGGGCGACGGGCGCCAGCGCCGGTGCGGCGAAATGGCGGAACGAATTCAGGATGCCCATGCAGAAGGCCACCAGGGATATGAAGAAGATGTAGGGAAACATGAGACGGTTGAGGAATATCGTCAGCTCGTACTTGGCCGGATCCTCGGAAAATCCCGGCGCGATCACCGACACGATGAAGGGAGAGAAAATGATGCCCAGCACCGTGACGGCCGCGAGGACCAGCGAGAGGACCGTGAATGTGACGTTTGCCAGCTCGAGGGCGTCCCGCTTTGATCTCTTATCAAGATATTCGGTAAAGACAGGTACAAAGGCAATCGTGAGCGAGCCTTCAGCCAGGAGGCTTCTCAGAAGATTGGGTATGCGGAAGGCCACGAAGAACGCGTCGGTGGCAAGCCCGGCACCGAAAAAGGCGGCTACCACCATATCGCGGAGAAAGCCGAATATCCTGCTGAGGAGCGTGGAGAAACCGACGACACCCGCTGCCTTGACAACACGTTTTCTTTCCGATTCCCTGTTTGCCTTCGGATGTTCCATAGAGATCGGCTGTACGCCTTATCCTCGGAAAAGTGCGGCTTCAATATCCGCCCTGGTCGCTCCCGACACGATGATCTGTTTGTTCTTCGACCGGTGGCCTGAAAGGATGGCGATATCAGATTTCCGTACCCCGAGAATTTCCGACAGGAAACGGATGCATTCTTCGTTCGCCTTTCCCTCGACGGGCGGTGCCGTGATCTTCAGCTTCAGCGCGTCACCCTGCATGCCGGCGCATTCCGTCCGCGACGACCGGGGCACGACGCGTACACTGATAACGACACCCTTGTCCGTTTCCCTGCACATCACACAACCTTCCTCGGCACCGGCGCGAACCGTCTTCTCCCGTGCCCGAACCGTTCCGTCCCGCCTGTATCGTCACTGGAGCGTGACGGACAGTTGCATCAACGTCCGCACCAGGAAGTTCTGGAGGAATATTATTACGAGAATGACAATTACGGGAGATATGTCGATCCCCATACCGCCGAGCGGTGGGAATATCCTGCGGATATAATACCGGACGTAGTAGAGGACAGGTTCCGTGATACGATAGAGAAACTGAACGATCTGGTTATAGGGATCGGGATTCACCCACGATATCAAGGCCCTGATGACGATGATCCACATGTAGAGGGTCAGAACGAGGTCGATGATCCGTGCAAGGGCCTGCAGAAAGTTTCCTATGACAAACATGTCCTTTTCTCCATCGAATGATAATTCATGGGTTTAAGTAATGACTGATTCGTCAAAAGTCAAGGAATATCCCGACGAAAGAGGACCGCGTCGTTTCCTGACGGCATCGAATGGATTGCCTTTTCCCGCCGCCGAATGTATAATCCCTCATCTTCCAAGGGAGGCTCAACGGTGCTGGAAAAGAAAAAGATCGCCCTTCTGGGGGGCGGGAACATGGGTGAGGCCGTCATCAGCGGTCTCCTCTCGGCCAGTCTGTCACTACCGGAGAACATCGTCGTTTCCGAACCCCGGGAAGACCGCCGGCGGTTTCTGGAACAGACCTACGGTGTAACGACCGGGAACACGAACGCCGACGTGGTGAAGGGGCGGGATATCATTCTCCTGACGGTGAAACCACAGGATATGGGCACGGTCCTGCGGGAGATATCGCCGCACGTTACCGCCGCGTCGCTGGTCATATCCGTTGCCGCGGGCATTCCATTGCGTTTCATCGAAGAGCACCTGCAGCAGAACATCCCCGTCATCAGGGTCATGCCCAATATGCCCGCCCTGATCGGCGCCGGCGCAGCGGCCCTTGCCGTGGGAACCCATGCATCCGAAAAGAACCTTGCCGTGGCGGGACAGATATTCGATTCCCTGGGTGTCACCGTCGTCGTTGATGAAACCATGCTCGATACCGTCACGGGATTGAGCGGGAGCGGCCCCGCCTATGCCTTCAAGATGATCGAGGCACTGGTGGACGCCGGCGTGAAATTGGGCCTGCCTCATGATATCGCGACCCTGCTCACGGCACAGACCATCCTCGGTGCCGCACGGCTCTGCCTTGAAAGCGGGAAGAGCCCTGCCCAGTTGACGGACCTGATAACCTCACCCGGGGGGACCACCATCGCCGGCCTAGCAGTCCTGGAAAAAGGTGATTTCCGTTCCACGGTCATGGGCGCCGTTGAAGCGGCCGCGGCCCGCTCCCGGGAACTGGGAAAGGTCTCCCCGTAAGTAAGGTCTCTGGACGACGAGAAAGGCGAAGGGCTTTCTTAAATTTTTCAAAGGTATGAAAATATTGTCATTCCCGCGAATGCGGGAATCCATTTTTTTCAGGAACTTTAACAACCATCTGGATTCCGGATATCCGCTGACGCGGATTCCGGAATGACAAAAAGTATGCTGGTTCCGGAATGACAAAAAGTATGCTGGTTTTGGAATGACAAAAAGATATGGATTCGGGAACGACAAATGATGTGCGGTCGCATATCACGAGTAACGATTTTGAAAGAGAGGTATCCATGACGAAAAAGGTCCTTGTCCCGATAGCAGATGGAACCGAAGAGGTCGAAGCCGTTTCCCTCATCGACGTGTTGCGGCGGGCCGGCGCCGAGGTGACGGTGGCTTCCGTTGACGCCCAGCAGATATCATCGTCGCGCGATGTCCGGATCGTTGCCGACTGTCTTCTGAAAGACTGTGCTGATGGGATATTCGACCTTATCGCCCTGCCGGGAGGGTTACCGGGTGCCGAGCACCTCCGCGATTCTAAGGAACTCACGCGCCTGTTGAAAGAACAGAAAGAGAGCGGCCGTCTCTACGGGGCCATCTGCGCCTCCCCTGCCGTTGTGCTGAAACATCATGGGCTTCTGGGAACGAAGCAGGCCACGGCCCATCCCTACTTCTCCGATGAACTGGACAACAGGGAACGTATCGACATGCCCGTGGTGGTCGACGGGAACTGCATCACCAGCCGGGGCGTGGGAACGGCCCTGCTCTTCGCGCTGAAACTGGTTGAGCTCCTGTATGAAAAGGAAAAGGCCGGCGAGATCGCCGGCCAACTGGTCATGCAGGATTATTGAAAGGATATGATCATCAGTCTATGATTTGAAAAGATCATAAAGGATGCTGACGATATTCTTTTTCCCTTTTTCTCCCGCTTCAGAATGAGCGTTCTCGGGTTCCTGACGGGGGCCTTCCTCCGGTGCGGCACGTTCCTCCTGTGCCGCCGGCTCTTCATGGCTCTCCGTGGCCCCTTCCTTCTTGACAGCCTGGCCTGCTCCTCCCGATCGCCGGCGTCGCGGTCGGGGACGCTTGCGTTTCCGCGCGGGCTCAACAGGCGCGGCCTTTTTACCCGGTTCCGGTCTCACCGTTTCGATCTCAGCCAGTTCAATGCCTTCCACCAGTTCGATCTCCGGTTCCGGCCCCTTCTCCACCACTTCGATGTCCGAATCACCCCAGATCATGTCGGAACAACCTGAAATATAGATCGACACGTCGTAGAGGCTTTCCAGCTTGCTCAATTCGCTTCGCTTCTGGTTGAGCAGATAATCGCTGACCTCATGGGGAAGGGTTATTTTGATCGCCGTGGAATTTCGTTCCACCGCCCGCGATTTTATTCTCCGGAAGGTGCTGAGGGCCGTATACTCGATGGAGGGCCGCATGCCGCTCCCCTTGCAGTGGGGACACATGCTGTAACTGATCTCCTGGATGGTCGACTGTTTCTTCTGCCGGGACAGTTCGAGAATGCCGAACCGCGATATCTTCGAAAGCTGGATCCGTGCCCTGTCGAGAGCAAGGGCGTTCTTGAAGGTCTTTTCCACCTCGGCGTTATGCTTTCGTTCCTTCATGTCTATGAAATCAATGACGATCAGCCCTCCCAGGTCGCGCAGCCTGAGCTGTCTCGCGATCTCCACGGCCGCCTCGATATTGGCCTGATACGCCGTTTCCTCCACGTCCCGCCGCTTTGACGCGCGTCCTGAATTGACATCGATGGTCGTCATCGCCTCGGTGGGGCTGATGATGATATAACCGCCGGATCTCAGCTCTACCCGCTGCTGGTAGATGGCGCTGATCTGGTCCTCGATCCGGTACTTGTCGAATATCGGTATCTCGTCCCGGTACAGTTTGATCATCCGCAGGCTTCGGGGTGACACGGCCCGGCAGTATTCCCGCATCTTCTTATAGGTATTGGCGTGGTCCACAAGTATCTCACCGATATCAGTGGTATAGTAATCCCTGAAGGCGCGGATGCCGAAATCACTTTCCTCGTACACCAGGGTCGGCGCCGCCGTTTTTTCGGCCTTCTTTTTGATGTCCTTCCAGAGCCGCAGGAGCATCTGATAATCCCGCATCAGTTCCTGTTTGGTCCGGTTCATCCCCGCCGTCCGCAGGATATACCCCATCCCGTCCTTCTCACCGATCTGTTCCATCAGGTCCTTCAGTTTCTTCCTGTCGGACTCCTCGGCTATCTTTCGGGATATGCCGACGGTCTTTCTGTTCGGCATGAGGACGATGTACCGGCCGGGAAGGGATATGTAGGTCGTCAGCATGGCGCCCTTCGTTCCCCGCTCTTCCCGCAGGACCTTCACAAGCAAATGCTGGCCCACGGCAAGCCGCCCCTTTTCACCGTTGAGATATTCGGAACTGACGTCGTTCAGAGGCAGAAAACCGTTCTTCTTGCCCCCGTAATCTATGAAGGCGGCCCGCAGACCCGGTTCGACCTTCTGGACGACACCTTTGTAAATGTTCCCGATGATGGGGTTTTTTGCCGACATCCGGATGTTGAACTCGACCAGTTTGCCCTCTTCCACGATGGCCATCCGGCTTTCTTCTTCATCAATCGCATTTAAAAGCATTTTTTTTGTCATATACAACACCTGTTCACTGAAAGGCGCTCAGATCACCTTTTCCCGCCCTGATTATCTCCGGCGTGTCATCGATGAGACTCACGACACTTGACAGATCTGATCCCACGAAACCCCCGTCAATGACGACATCGATCTGATGGCGGTAGAACCGTTCCATCTCTTCGGGGTCCGTCATGATCGTCCCATCGGGGCTTTTGACGGTGGTACTGATGATCGGATGACCGAATTCCCTCACCAGTGTCTGGCAGATAGTATTGTCGGGAACCCTGATTCCGACATATTTCCGCTTCGGCAGCAGCACCTTTGGAACGGTCCTTGACGCCCCGAGGATGAACGTATAGGGACCGGGCAGAAGATGCCTCATGATCTTGTAGGCATAGTTCGTTACGACTGCGTAATTGCTGATATCACTGAGATCGGCACAGACAAAACTGAACGGCTGCGTCGCGTTTCTTTTCTTTATTTCGTATATCTTTTCGATACCACGTTTGTTGAAAAGGTCGCAGCCGATACCATAGGTGGTGTCGGTGGGATATATAATGATCCCCCCTTCATGCAATATGTCCACCGCCTTTCGAACCAATCGCATCTGGGGGTTTTCATTGTTTATCGTAAACAGCATCGACTCGCTCTAATCCTGCCCTGTAACTGCCTGATTGCATCCTCCCGTGCGCGTAATAATCGCGCCGCACCATATCCGCATTTCAGTAACCTGTCAATCATTTTTCCTGTCCCGGCAGGCGATCTGAAACATGCTATTTCTTCGATATTCTTATGTATTCCAAAACCGCAGCCGGTGAAACGTACCGCAACGGGAAGGTTATGTCCTTGCACCCTCATCTTCGTCGATCTGCCATGCCTCCAGTTCTCGCCGCGCGTAATCGAGGTATATTTTTTCTTTTATAAAGAGATCGAAAAGGTCCTTGTCGAGGTGATTGTCCTTCACCATGAATCCGAGGATCTTGATGGCGCCCGAGACGGTGTTGCCCTTGCGATAGGGACGGTCGGCGGCGGTCAGCGCTTCAAATATGTCGGCAATGGCCATTATCCGGGCCTGAATGGGAATTTCCTTGTCCTTCAAGCCGTGCGGATACCCGCTGCCGTCGAGGCATTCGTGATGGGCCGATGCGTAGATGGGCACATTTTTCAGCTTTTTCGGGAAAGGCAGCTGCGAAAGTATCTCATGGGTGAGATCGGCGTGACTGTTGATCGTCTTCCGCTCCGCTTCCGTCAGCGTGCCACGCCTGATGCAGAGGTTCTCCACCTCCTCATCGGAGATGAGGTGCTGTTCCGAATCCTGATAGGTCCAGGTCATATTTGCAATTTCCCGGATCTTTTCGATCTTGTCGTCGGACATGAATTCCGACCCGATGTTCGACTCCTCAAGAAACGCAATGTCTTCCTGCAACTTTTCGATCTCGTTTTCGAATTCTCCCGCCTCCGTATCACCGCCGGTGGGGTTCGCCGGAAGGGGGTGACTCTTGAGGTAGGCTATCTCACGGTCCCGTTTTATCACTTCAAAACGGGTCTTCAGAATCTCGATCCGGTCGCAGAGGGCCTCGAGTTTGGTCGATTTATCCATTACATACTCCGGAATCGCGATCTTCCCCACATCATGAAGCCATGCCGCGATCCGCAGTTCGTTCAGCTCGTCATTGTTCAGATGGACATCTTTCAGCGGCCCTTCATTACATTCGTTTATCTTGCGTGCCAGGCTCATGGTGAGATCAACGACCCGGCGCCCGTGATTTCCCGTATAGGGGGATTTTTCGTCGATCGCCGTGGCAACGGTTTTGATAAAGGATTCAAAAAGGTTCTCAAGGTCGGCGATGAGCCGGTTGTTGGTCAGCGCGATCGCCGCCTGGGACGCCAGTGATTCCGTCAGTTTCTCGCTGTCCCGTGAAAAGGAAATGACGGATTCGTTCGTTCCGTCACGGGCGTTCAATAACTGGAGGACCCCGATGATATCGCTCTCATGGTTCCGCATGGGAACGACCAGCATGGACCGCGAGCGATACCCCGTGGTGGAATCGAATTTCCGTGTCCCCTCGAAATCGAAGTGTTCCGCGTAGTACACATCGGCGATGTTGATGATTTGACCCGTCAGCGCCGCGTGGGAGGATACGTTGGCGTGATTGGGAACTCCTTCTCTGTCATGCAGCGGAACCGGAAGCCAAGTGATGGCTTCCGCCGAACCGCCCATCCGGATATTGAGGGAATCGTTCTGAACGATGGCGAAGTTCAGAAATCTTTCATCGTCGTCAACGATATAGAGAGTGCCTCCGTCGGCGTTGGTGAACCGTCGTGCCTCGTCGACTATCGTTTCCAGGAGCCGGTTGATGTTCCGTTCCGCCGAGAGAGAACTGCCGATCTGTGTCAACCGCCTGATCGCCTCGAGCTGACTTTCCGTAAAGTCCTTTACGGATGATACAACGGTATTCAAAAGACGGTTGATATCTTCATTATCGGTGAAGGAGAGAAACTCAGGGTCTTTTCTGTCGACCATATTCACCATACCCCCCCATGTGTTGATCGTATCCTGAGACCTTTGAACCGAAGTCATGACCGACCGGCTCATTTCTGGAAGAATACTATAAATTTATCATATATACAAACAGAAGAATCACCGGGGCACGGAGGCGGCATTCGATAAATTGCGTTGACAACTGCCTTTATTTCAGAGAGGGTAGCTTCAGTCTCAAAAAGAGGAACCCTTCATGAAGACCATAGCCATACTGCCTGGAGACGGAATAGGACCGGAAGTGATGCATGAAGCGGTCAAGGTGCTTGAAGCGGTCGGAGATACATTCGCCCTCGATCTTGCTTATGTGCACGCCGACGTGGGCGGATGCGCGATCGACCGCCACGGTGAAGCGCTGCCGCCGTCAACACTCTCGATCTGTGAAGCAAGCGACGCCGTCCTTTTCGGTTCCGTCGGGGGACCGGCGTGGGAATCGCTGCCGCCGCATTTACAGCCGGAACGTGCCGCCCTCCTTCCCCTGAGAAAGCATTTCAATCTCTTCTGCAATCTTCGGCCCGCCCGCGTATTCAGATCTCTTGCCGCCGCCAGTCCTCTGAGGGCGGATATTGTGGGAAACGGTTTTGATATTCTCTGCGTGCGGGAACTGACGGGAGGAATATATTTCGGGGAACCGAGGGGAAGAGAAGGGAGCGGACCGGATGAACGGGCGTTCGATACCAAGGTGTACCGGCGGTATGAAATAGAGCGGATCGCCCGGATGGCCTTCGACCTGGCACGAACAAGAAAGAAGAAGGTAACATCCGTCGACAAGGCGAACGTAATGACCTCCATGGTCCTCTGGCGTGAAGTCGTGACGGAGACGGCCCGTGAATATCCGGACGTGTCGCTGCAGCACCTGTACATAGACAACGCGGTGATGCAGCTCATCAGGGAACCCCGCCGCTTCGACGTGGTTCTGTCCGGAAACATGTTCGGGGATATCATATCCGATGAATGCGCCATGCTGACGGGGTCACTGGGACTCCTGCCATCGGCGAGCATCAACGAAACCGGCTTCGGGCTCTACGAACCGGCGGGTGGCTCGGCCCCCGATATCGCGGGCCGGGGGATCGCCAATCCCGTCGCGCAGATCCTGTCGGCGGCGATGCTTCTCAGGTACAGCCTCAATTGTGCTGAAGCGGCCGACGCGATGATCGGCGCCGTGGAACGCACCATCGATGCGGGCATTCTGACCGCCGATATCGCCGCCGATACGACGCACGCGGTCAGTACCTCCCGAATGGGTGACGCCATCGTTGAACAGATCCTGGAAGCGCCCTGAGTGGTTCCGCGGCCCGTTCCATGCAAACCCCTGCCCGGCCGTTTCACTCAGCGCCGGCGGACCCTGTCGGCGCCTCGGGATATGCCGGGGGAAGCGCAAAGGCACGCTCTTCGATAACCGACATGGTTTTCCACTTCCCGCCGCGGAACCGGCAGTAAAAGGCAATTCCCAGGGTGATCACATACGCCGTCGCGCACACCCACAATTCATATATTCCCAGTGAAAACCAGGCAAGCGCCGCGTAGCTCGGAAGGATCATGACGAATAAGGACAGGACGGCAACGATGAGCATGACGAACCGGGTGTCGCCGGCACCCTTGACGGCCGACGCAAAAACTATGTTCATCGTATCGAACAGCGAATAGATGGCGACGAACCGCAGAAGCACGATCGTATGAGCACGGATCTCGGAAAAGTACGCCGGGTCCGAACCGGCGGCGAAGGGTTCGATGAACAGGCCCGGCAGGAACAGGTATGCCGCCGCGATGGTCACCATATAGAGGATGGTCACATGGAAGGCAGAATAGGCGGTCCGTTCCGCCAGGCGCGGGTCCCGCTCGCCCACCCGCCGTCCCACAAGAACGGAGGTGGCGATACCGATGCCGATCATGGGCATGAAGGCGAGCGTATTGATATTGAAGGCAATATTGCTGGCGGCGAGGGCCACTGTCCCGAGTCGCCCCACAAAGAGAATGAAGACCGTGAATCCCGCTATTTCCAGGAAGAACTGAACACCGCTGGGAAAGCCGAACCGGCACAGCCGTGTGAAGAGCGACACATCGAACCGCCAGCCGCCGAGCGTGTTGAACGGCACCGCGTATCGCCGGCGTGCAAGGATGACCCCGTACATGACCACGGTAAAGATGAAAGAACAGACCGTGGCGATACCCGCCCCGGCGATTCCCAGTTCGGGAAATCCCCCACGGCCGAAGATCAGAAGCCAGTCGAGGAGAAGGTTCACCGCCGTGGCGGCGATGTTCACCCACATGACGGGACGGGTCTTCCCGAGGCCTGAGAAAAATCCCGCCATGGCCGACGACGCGATGACCGGTATCGCTCCGTAACACATGATAACGAAATAGATCTCTTCGCAGGACCGGATCTCCGGGGCATGACCCACGAACCGGAAAATGGGGCCCGCCAGGGGGATCAAAAGCATCTGCAGCGCGCCGCCTCCCAGGGCGATATAGATCCCCTGCCAGAGCGAAGGACCGCAGCGGTCGAACCGGTTGGCGCCGTAATACTGCGCCACGAACGTTCCCGCATAACTGGCGGTCCCTATGAAGATGCAGGCTATCGTAAAGCTCAGCATTCCCGCCGGCATGGCGGCGGCGATGGCCGCGGGCGAATACCAGGTGAGAAACATGCGGTCCACGAAATGCTGCACGGACCACATGCCGGTACTGATCACCAGGGGCAGTGATACGGCCAGGACCTCACGATAACCACCGTCTCCATGCCATCGTCGTTTCAGCCGCAGGGAAGCTTTCAGCTCGATCATAACAGCTCACCGGCACCGTTCCGGCCGGTCGAACAAAGTATAATACCCTTTGATGCACCTATGATTTTTGATATAATCATTATCAAACAACTCAGGGAGGAAGTCATGCCGACATACGAATATCAGTGCAGCGACTGCAAAAAGAATTTCACCCTGATCCAGAGCATTTCGGAACACGAAAAGAAGAAGGCCTCCTGCCCCCGCTGCAAGAGCAAAAAAGTGAAGCAGCTTGTCTCCGTTTTCAACGCGAAAACAAGCCGCAAGAGTTGACGGGGCTCAGTTCCTTTTCTTCTTTTTCACATACGGGACAAGGCCCCCGGCCCTGATCAATTCCTCCATGAAGGAAGGAATGGGTTTTGCGTGGAATATCTTTCCATCGCTTTTCCTTTGGATTTCACCAGTTTCCGCGTCAACGACGATCTCTTCACCATCCAGCAGCGCATCGGCAGCTTCTTTCGACTCCAGGAGGGGCAGGCCGATGTTGAAAGCGTTCCGGTAAAAGATCCTGGCGTAACTCTCGGCGATAATGATCCCGATGCCGGCCGCCTTGATCGCGATGGGCGCGTGTTCGCGGGAGGAACCGCAACCGAAGTTCCTTCCAGCCACAAGGATATCGTCCCGGTTCACGCCACCGGCAAAGTCAGGACGGTGATCAGCGAAGCAGTTCCCGGCCAGCGCCCGTGATTCCGACACGTTCAGATACCGGGCCGGGATAATGAGGTCCGTATCGATATCGTTCCCGAACTTCCATACCTTACCTGACTTCTTCATGAACCTCTTCACCCTTTCTTCCCGTTTCTCCTTCACCGGCGGTTCCGTTCACCGGACTACAGCTCGCCGGGACCTCCTATCCTTCCCAGGACGGCCGACGCTGCGGCGACGAACGGATTTGAAAGGTACACCTCACTTCCGGGATGTCCCATTCTTCCCTTGAAGTTCCGGTTCGTCGTGGAGATCGCCCGTTCTCCCGATGCGAGTATGCCCATATGCCCTCCCAGGCACGGGCCGCAGCACGGGGGGCCGATAACCGCCCCGGCATCCAGAAAGATATCAATAATCCCTTCACGGATCGCATCCTTGAGAATGGCGGGTGATCCGGGAATGATGATGAGCCTCGTACCGGCGGCAACCCGTTTCCCGCACAGCACGGAAGCGGCATCCCGCAGGTCTTCAAGCCATCCGTTGGTGCAGGAACCGATAAAGACCTGGTCGATGGGAACGTGCCCCGCTTCCGAGACGGCACATACGTTCGAGGGCAGATGGGGCATGGCGACCTGCGGCTCCATGGCGTCAACGGTAATGTCCACCGTTCGTGCATAGGAGGCGTCGGGGTCGCTTGTGAAAAAGACGGTGTCGCCGTCGGTCCTGTTCAGAATATATTCGCGGGTGATATCGTCAGGTTCTATGATCCCGTTTTTCCCTCCCGCCTCAATGGCCATGTTCGCCATGGTGAACCGCTGGTACTGGGGAAGCCCCCTGATCACCGTTCCGGTGAATTCCATTGCCGAATAGAGCGCCCCTTCGACACCGATCATCCCGATCGTGTGAAGGATGAGGTCCTTTCCTCCCACAAAGGGACGCAATGTCCCCTCGTAACGGAATCGGATCGTCGACGGGACCTTCAGCCATATCTCCCCCGTGGCCATGACGGCCCCCAGGTCGGTACTTCCCACGCCGGACGAAAAGGCCCCCAGGGCCCCGTAGGTACAGGTATGGCTGTCCGCCCCCACGATAAGCTGCCCGGGCAGGGCAAGCCCCTTTTCAGGGATGATGACATGCTCGATGCCGGTGTCGCCGCCTTCGAAATAGTGGATGATCCCCTGCTCCTTCGCGAATTCCCGCACCATTTTGACCTGTTCGGCTGAATCGATATCCTTGTTCGGTACGAAGTGATCGGCGACCAGCGCTATCCGTCGCGGGTCAAATACCTTCCCGGCCCCGATCTTCCGAAAGGTGTCGATCGCCAGGGGCGCCGTGATATCGTTCGCAAGGGCCAGATCGACCCGCACCTCTATCAGCTCGCCGGGAGACACGTTCTCCATTCCCGCGTGACGCGCAAGGATCTTTTCCGTAATGGTCATCGCCATATGTCATTTCCTCGTCTTGTTCCCAAGCGTTCCTCCGAAAAACCATTTCATGCTGCCGGCGCAGCACCCGCCTCGTACATCCGTACACGGCTCTTCTGTACTAAATTACCTCACCTCTCTCAACGAGATTCTTGTCATGTTTTTTTGCGGACCATGCGTCATAGGTCTAACAACCGTCGCCGTTCCGCGTCTTACCATTCGATTTCAGCGATTCCAGCCTGTTGAGTGCATCGATATAGGCCTTTGCCGATGCCACGATAACATCGGGATCGGCGGCCCTGCCGGCGATCACCCGGTCCCGGTACTTCAACTGCACCGACACGATGCCGAGAGCATCTATGCCTTCCGTGACGGCATTGACCTGGTACTTCAGAAGCCGGTGGTTGGTACGGGTCAATTTTCTGATCGTGGTGTAGGCGGCATCAACAGGACCGACCCCGCATCCGGCATCCTGGACCGTTTGACCCCTTATCTCCATCCGCACCGTTGCCGTCGGCATCACGACGTTGCCGCTCATCACATTGATGTGAAGTAGTTTGAACGTATCGGGCCGCCTGAAAATAACATCGGAAATGATGGATTCCAGGTCCTCGTCAAAGACCTGTTTCTTCATGTCGGCGACTTCCTTGAAGCGGGTGAATACGAGATCCAGCTCCTCCCTGGTCGGGTTGAACCCCAGTTTTTTCAACCGCTCCCTGACGGCATGCCGCCCTGAGTGTTTCCCGAGCACGATGCTGGCGTCGGAAACACCGACCTTGGCGGGTGTCATGATCTCATAGGTCGTCCGTTCCTTGTAAAATCCGTCCTGGTGAATTCCCGCTTCATGCGCGAAGGCGTTGTCGCCGACGATCGCCTTGTTCGGCTGCACCTGGATCCCGGTGATATCGGAAAGCAGCTTCGAGGTGTTGTAGATCTGTTGCGTTCGTACCCGTGTCGAGAGGCCAAGAACATCCTTTCTGGTTTCAAGAGCCATGACTATCTCTTCGAGAGAGGCGTTGCCCGCCCGTTCTCCGATACCGTTGATGGTGCATTCAACCTGCCTGACGCCGCATTTGAGCGCGGCCAGTGAATTGGCGACGGCAAGTCCGAGGTCGTCATGACAGTGGACGGAGATAACCGCCTGATCGATGGTGCGGACCCGGGAAAAGAGATGCGACAGCAGTTCACGAAATTCATCGGGTACCGCGTAGCCCACCGTGTCGGGGATGTTGACGGTGGTGGCCCCGGCGGCGATGACGGCCTCCACGACCTCACAGAGATAATCCCGGTTGGTCCGTGTCGCGTCCTGGGCGGAGAACTCCACGTTCTCCGTGTAGGAACGGGCCCGCTCAACGGCACGACATGCTTCCGCCAGGACCTCCTTCCGTGTCTTTTTCAGCATGTGGTGCATGTGGATGTCCGAGGTCGAAATAAAAGTGTGTATCCGGGGAGTTACAGCGTCGCATATGGCTTCCCAGGCCCGGTCAATATCGCCGAACTCGGTCCGTGCCAGCGCGGCGACCTGCGATCTCCTGATCTCGCGTGCGATCTGCCTGACGGAATTAAAGTCCCCCGGAGACGCGACGGGAAATCCCGCTTCAATGACGTCGACACGGAGCTTTTCAAGCTGCCGGGCAAAGCGAAGCTTCTCGCCGGGATTCATACTGAATCCCGGCGCCTGCTCACCGTCCCTCAGCGTTGTATCGAAAATAATGATCCTCTCCTGTTTCGCCGTCATGTGTCACTCCTTTCAATGAGTATAATGCCCGTCACCATACGGATGTATGGGTGGCGGTGCCCGGTGCGGGTTGCGACATGTTCAGAAGCAAAAAAAAAGGCCATGGGATCATCGCCCATGGCCTTCAGGTTGCACACTGTTGACTGTGTCAGGTCTCCCTGAAAACGACGGGCGGTATGGTACGGAGAAGGCCGAGGAGGCCGAGCGCCGCAAGGGTTCTTTCAATTCGAATGTCTCTTCCCAGAGTGTCCGTCATTTTCCTTCACCGGAGAAAAATTGGGGCGGTTTATAGTAAATAAAAATTCCCCTGTCAATGGTTTTTATGGGGTTTTTATGGGGAACACGGTTCTTATGGGGAAAACAAGTAAGAGGGAGAAGGGATTACGGATTACGGATTACGGATTACGGATT
Source organism: Deltaproteobacteria bacterium (assembly GCA_016933965.1). Taxonomy (NCBI): domain Bacteria; kingdom Pseudomonadati; phylum Myxococcota; class Myxococcia; species Deltaproteobacteria bacterium. The sequence continues at coordinate 16,950 of JAFGTS010000028.1, forward strand.
ACGAATCCCGTTTCCCGAATCCCGATTTTTCGTACTCAGGCACTCAGGCACTGCCTTTCCAACCTATTTCTTTTTCTTACTGAGTTTATAATGAACACTGTCGGCGAGGGCGAGCCAGCTTGCCTCGATGATGTTCGATGACACCCCGATGGTCGTCCATGTCTCCTCGTCATCCCGCGATTCCAGCAGGACACGGACCTTCGCCGCCGTTCCCTCGCTCTCATCGAGGATCCGCACCTTGAAATCCACCAGGTGCATCTCGGCTATTTCCGGATAGAACTTCACCAGCGCCTTGCGGAGAGCGTTGTCCAGGGCATTCACCGGTCCGACCCCTTCGGCGGCGGTGATCTCGGCCTCATCACCAACGGAGATCTTCACCATCGCCTGGGAGTTTGAGGAATCCATTTTCGTTTTCTCATCGACGACGCGAAAGGAAGCAAGGCTGAAGGGTTCCTTGAACTCACCGGTTGCTTTCTTTATCAGCAACGCCAGTGAGCCATCGGCGGCATCGAACTGATACCCTTCATTCTCCATTCGTTTTATCTCTTCAACGACCTTCCGGCTCACACCGTTGTCGCCATTCAGGTCCACGCCGAGTTCCCGTGCCTTGTAGATGATATTGCTTTTCCCCGAGAGGTCCGATGTGAGCACCCGCCGGCTGTTCCCGACCTGTTCGGGGTCCGTATGTTCGTAGGCCGCCGGATTCTTCAGAATGGCGTTGACATGAACGCCACCCTTGTGGGCAAAGGCGCTTCTCCCCGTATAGGGGCGGGAACTGAGCGGCGGTATGTTCGCCACTTCGCCCACGAACCGGGAAAGGGCGGTCAGGTGCTGTAATGACGATTCGGGCAGGCACTTCCTGTTCATCTTGAGCACGAGATTTCCGATGATCGGAATGAGATCGGCATTGCCGCACCGCTCGCCGTATCCGTTCACCGTACCCTGTACCATGGTGACGCCGCACTCGACGGCGCAGAGCGAATTGGCCACGGCCAGGCCGCAATCATTATGGACATGGATGCCGAGCAGGTCACCGGGGACCGTTTTCATGACCTCTCGAATGATCTCCGTGAGCTCTCCCGTCATGGTCCCTCCGTTGGTGTCACAGAGAACGATGCGGTCGGCGCCGGCATCCGCCGCTGCTTCGACGGTCTTCATGGCATAGGATGGGTTGTTCCGGTACCCGTCGAAAAAATGCTCCGCGTCATAGATGACCTCTCGTCCCTGAGACTTCATGTACCGGACCGAGTCCGCTATGATCTTCAGGTTGTCGTCAAGGGCGATGTTCAATATCTCCGTCGCGTGCAGGTCCCAGCTCTTCCCGAAGAGAGCGACGGCCGGTGTTTGAACCTCAAGAAGCGCCGAGAGGCTCGGAGACTGTTCGGGCGGTACGCCGGGCTTTGCCGTACTGCCGAAGGCGGTCAGGCGTGTATTCTTGAACGTCATTTCCGCCGCCATTGTGAAAAACTGCATATCCCGCGGATTGGACCCCGGCCAGCCCCCTTCGATATAATGGATCCCCATTTCATCCAGCCGTCCGGCAATGCGGAGCTTGTCCTCGGCGGAAAAGCTGATCTGCTCGCCCTGCGTTCCGTCCCTCAGGGTCGTGTCGTAAAGCTCTACATCCCATTCTTTCATAATCATCTCCATCCAAAAAAAATCCGCTACCGGCTCTGTGACCGATAACGGATTTTGAATTTTTTTGTTTCTGAACCCTACTCCATTATCAGGTCACATATGTACCCCCGTAATAATTATGCCGATTATAATAATGGAGCTGCTGTTCAGGTTCTTCATTTCATATCCTTTTGAACCTACTTTCTAATCTCTTATAACGGCAATGTCAATAAAAAACATTGGTGCCTGAGTGCGGGGCATAGGATGAGGAGGATTACGGATTACGGATCACGGATTATGAATCCCGTTTCCCGAATCTCAAAGATAGGAGCGCGCGCCGACATAGCACTCTTCGTAGTACCCCTCCCGGAGCGAATCGATACGCACCGCCCCTCCCCTGCCGGGCGCATGGATAAACCTCCCCTCCCCCATATAGATACCCACATGGGAGACCCGGGCACCACGGGACGTTCTGAAGAACACCAGGTCCCCTTCCCTTACCCGCCGCAGCTTCACAAGCCTGCCGGCATTGAACTGCTCTCTCGATGTACGGGGCAGGTTCAACCCGTTCAAACGATAGACGGCCATGACGAGGCCGCTGCAATCAAACCCTTCATCAACATCCGTCCCGCCCCACCGGTACGGCACGCCGAGGTAGCCGCGCGCCGTCTCGATAATTCCTTCTCTGAGCCGGCCTTCTCCCGTTTTCCGCTGCGGCGCCGCTGGATACTCTTCGGGACTTACTATGTAAAACTCCTCGATAATACCCTTTTCGACAAGATCACGGGCCTTTTCCTCCGCCTGCTCCCGGGAAGTGAAATTTCCGAAGCGAACACGGTACAGGCCGTCGGAAGATACGAAATAGTAAGCCTCGAGGTCATATCTGTTTATGGAATCGGTGAGACGGGCCGCGTTTTCAACGACCGTGAAGGCACCGGCCTGGATCGTATACCCGAGAGGGGCGAGTCTTCCGGTATCGGCAGGCCCTTCCTCCGGCAGCCGGGTGCCCGCGCATGCAGTGATGATCAAAAGGACTGACAGGCATGCCAGTGCATGAACCCACGGGGGCCTTCTTTGCTGACCACCCTTATTCCCTCCGGATCGTGAACTCATATCAAAGGTTAATGGTTCGCTTTCCGCTCCAGCGCTCAAGCCTGCCGATGGCATGAAAGACCGACGGGGGCATGCTGAAGGGCATTCCGAAAAGTTTCCATGATATGAACTCCATGATGAAACCCGCTGTTTCTTCCGTATCCATATAGGCGAATTCTGTGGTCATCGGGAAGGCCCGGAGACGCCCCCGTATGAAGATGGGAAATCCTGCAGCCACTAATCTCCCGGCCCACTCATCGACGTCCTTCACGATCATGCCAAGGTGCTGGACCACCGTGCCCCTGCCGGGATCGAGAGAACGCCGGTAGAAATCCGAACCCTCTCCCGGTTCCAGCAGTTCCAGTTCAAGGCCGCTGAGATAGGCAATGCCCATTTTCCCTCGGAAGGCTCCCTCCGTCCCTCTTTCGCGCCAGTATACGGGGCTGCCCGCGGCGATGAAAAAGGGGCCGATCCCCCGTTTCTCAAGCCGCTGCGCAGCCTCTTCAACATCGGCCACAACGAGGCCGAGCTGATGTATCGGCGGAAGACCGTATTTTCCCCTGAAGTCAGCGGCCAGTCCTGACGCCGCCCTGCCGAAGTCCGCCTCCTCCAGGAGATGCTCCAGAAGCACCGCCCCTTCAGCCATGATCACACCCTCCTTTTCCGGAATTGCCATATCCGCTCAACAAGCGGCACCGGTGTCATGGTCCGGTGACGGATACGCGTGCTCGCTGTTTCCGGGCCGCCGTCCCCCTTTCAGTCACCATCCTTTCCGCTTTCGTGAACCTCCCACATATCTTCGTCGGTGAAGCACCGTTCACTTTCATCGGGTTTCATGGCGTCTTTTTCCATGTGTCTCCGGTCGTAAGGCTGATTGAGGACCTCATCGTAATATTCATGCTGTATCATGAGGTTCATGATCTCGCTCGTTCCCGTCCATATCAGCGAAAGGCGTGTGTCACGCAGAAACCGTTCCATGGGATATACTTCCGTATATCCGATACCCCCCATGACCTGCATCGCGTTGTTGACAATGTTCCAGGCGGCCTCCGTGGCGTATCTCTTCGCCTCGCTCACGATGCGGCGCTTGTTTGGATAATCCTCATCAACGGCCCGGGCCGCCATGTAGGTCAGCGCCCGCGCCGCATCCAGCTGGGTGATGGAATCTGCGACCATGAAGTTCACGGCCTGAAATTTCCGGATCAGTTTGCCGAAAGCGGCCCTTCGGTTCGAATATCTCACCGCCAGGTCCAGCGCCCCCCAGATACCGAGGCAGCCGGCGGCCGACGTCATGCGTTCCGGTATCATCATCTGGTTGAAGCACAGGGCACCGCCGTGAAGCTCGCCTATCAGGTTCTCTTTCGGCACCTTTACGTCCCTGAAAACCAGCCGACCGGTACCGCCGCCGCGGCATCCCAGAAGACCGTAATGATACTCGGTTTCGACACCGGGACCGTCCTCGATGACGAGGAGGCTGATGCGCTGGTATTTGTGAGCATCGGGCTCGAAGTTCGTCCGGCAGTACACGAGGTAAAAATCGGAACCTTCGGCGCCTACGACGAACCGCTTCTGCCCGTTGACGACGAAATGGTCCCCCTGGAGGACCGCCTTCGTGGTGGCCCCGAAGAAGTCGGACCCGCCCCGCGGTTCCGTCAGGGCCTCGGCGGCAACGAGCTTTCCTTCAATGTAAGGCTTGAGGAACTTCTCCTTCTGTTCGTCGGTACCGAAAAGGTTCAAGGCTTCACCGACGATGGAAGGCATGACGAAGGCACAACCCAGCGCCATTCCGAGACAGCCGATCTCTTCCGTCGCGGCAACGTCCGCCACCCAGGTCAACCCCCTGCCGCCCCACTTCTTGGGAAAACGGATGCCCCGCAGGTTACGGCTTGCCAATTGCTCGACGAATTCGCGAGGATATATGATCTCGTCACGGTCCATTTTTCTGAGGAAATCGCTCGTTATTTCCTCCCTGACGAATGTCCTGACCTCGTCTCTTACGTGCCTCTCCTCCGGCGTCAGCAAAAAATCGTACATATCCCTTCTTCCTCCTTACTTAATTCCTGTGAACACCATATGTCATGACGGTACATCCGACATTCCGGCCACCCCTGCGGGGCGACCGGACACATTTTCCGGATATGACGGTTCATCGAACATCATGCGACCGCAACTGGAACGACATAAAACAGTATAGCGAAAAAATGCAGGACGCTCCCGGCAAGGACGAACAGATGCCAGATGGCGTGATTATAGGGAAGCCGATCAAAAACGTAGAAACCGACACCCGCCGTGTAGGAAATTCCACCCGCGAAAAGCAGTATCAGACCGCCGGGCGCAAGCGCCGAGAAAAGGGGCTTGATGGCGACGATCACCACCCAGCCCATGGCGATATACAGAATGATCGATACAACGGTGAACCGCCTGAGCGGTGACAGCTCAAAGAGGATCCCCAGAACGGCCAGCCCCCAGATGACCCCGAAAAGCGACCACCCCCAGGGGCCGCGAAGACTGACAAGCGTGAAAGGCGTGTAGGTGCCCGCTATCAGAAGGAATATGGCTGAGTGGTCGATCAATCTCAGGACACGCTTCACCCGGGGTGACCGGATACCGTGGTACAGTGTCGATGCGGTGTATAAAAGGATCAGCGTGGCGCCGAAAATGCTGCATCCCACAATGTGAGAGGCCGTTCCGAAAAGGGCGGAAAATGCCGTCAGCACGGCGAGACCCGCGATGGCGAGAACGATACCGACCCCATGGGTGATACTGTTCGCTATTTCCTCACCCAGACTGTACCGGCTGAATGTCCCGTCTGCCGGCATGCTGCATCTCCTTCCTACTTCTTCCGTTCTTTCTCCAATCACGAAAAGAGCCCCTTCCGGGACATGTTCAACTGGAGTGAATAACTCTCCATATCGCACCTGGCCGAAAAAGTCCATACACCAGGGGGAAACCTCTGAAAAGTCCATTGTCCCGGATTACACATAAAGGCAGGGCGCGTGAATCACGAGATGGAAGAGGGGTCAGCAAAGTCATCCCTTTCTCATAAAGAGATCAGCAGGTCACAGGCGGTCATCAATTCCTCCACCAAGCGGCGCTCTTTTCGGGACAGGGCGGAATCACCCAGGCTTTCCCCGTAATAGGCGTTGATGATCCGTGTTTCGGCGCTTGAAAGGACACGGCACAGCCTCTCCATGGTCCCACGGTGCAGATAGAGCGTGACATCGTTGATAAAAAGTACTTTTTTCGGCGTGCCGAGGTAGCTCGTGAACAGTCTGTCAATGGCGGCGGCGTTCTTTTTCGCAACGCTTTGCACTTCCCTCTGGTTCCGTCCGAGAAGTCGCGGTGGATCGATGCCGGTCGTCATATAGAGGACACCCTGCTCAGCGACATCCGCCATTTTACCCCCGATCCCCTTGTACATCTCCGGGGCGAGGTCGATGACCGCGATGTCCCGCTCACCCTCTTCCAGGAAAGCATCAAGGATGTCCCGCGTAAAACGGGTCTTCCCCGCGTTGACATCCCCCGTGATGAGCGTCATTCGGTTAAGGAAAAGTTTCGTATCGAACATGGTTCATCCACAACATTTACCAGATCCAGGGGCACCATATCCGCCCGCTTTTTCACAGCAACTTCATAACGATGAAGCGCACCGCTAAAAAGGTCGTTACCAGGAGTGTCAGCACACCCAGCACATTGAGCACCGGTGAATTCCTGTCCGCTCCCGCAATATCCTTTCTGTTGAGGAGATACAGGATCATGGCGATAATAAGCGGGGTTCCGCACAGACCGAGAGCAAGCATCAGCGGGAGAAGAAGGAAAAAACCTCCCTTGAGGAAGGGTCCGAACGCGACGATGGCGGCCCCGACGGCAGCCGTCCAGGCAAACCGGCGGTCACCCCGGTAGAGGGGCCACTTCATCTTATCGACAAAAAAGTAGGTCGCCGCCAGCATTGTCGGGGACAGCGTGGAAAATGCCGCCCCCCATATCCCCACGAGAAAAATGAACATGGCGCTTTTTCCAAGGAGCGGCTCAAGGCTCAGCGCGGCGTCGGTGGCGGTCCGGACCGTTATATGATGAGGATGCAGAACGGAGGCGGCCACAAAAAATATGATGACGCTGTATAATCCGAAGGCGATACCCATGGAGACGGCGTTATCGAATCGCGCGAGAGGCAGGTCCTTCCTCGTCCAACCCTTCGCGTTCGTGTTGTACGTATGAAGCCCGATAATGGTGATGTGGACGGCGCCACCCATGATGGCGGCCATCATCAGGGCCGATTCCATGCCGCCCGGTATATTGGGGATAAGTCCCCGCCCTATTTCCTTCCAGGAAAGGTCCACCATTCCGAGGGTGATGACGAAACAGCAGAGCACGAACACAATGAGGCACTTGCAGAGTATTTCGAACCAGCGGTACCCCCCGCGTATGAGCATGAAGGCGATGACAAGGGCAAAAGGAACACTCCAGAAGGGGGAGTTGATGCCTGTCATCAGCGAGGTGACACCGACGAGCGCGTTCATGAGAACAAGGGCGGCAAGCCAGGTGACCGCCAGGGCATCGATGGCGAGTATCCATCCCCAGACGGGTCCGAGCCTCGATTCAACGGTTTCGATGATCCCCTTTCCCTCGATGACGCCGATCCGGGCTGCCAGGTACTGGGCCGTGGCGCCGAAGAGAACGCTCAGGAGAACAACCCAGAGCATGCGGTATGAATAGGCGGCGCCGGCGATACAGAGACTCGCCAGCGTTGCGGGACCACTCGCGTCAGCCGCAATGATCCAGGCAGGCCCCATCTCTTTGAAATATGCACGCCATCGCTTCAACATCATTTTCCTCCTTCTGCCTAAGTTCCGCGGCCCCTTTTCAGGGTTTTATCCCCCCGCTTCCGAGTATTTTCGTCACCTCAACGCGCTTCCTGATCAATCCCTCCGCCGCAGCGAAGTCCGCGAAGGCCTGCCATCGTGCCGCATCGTGCTCCTGGCTGCGGGCAAAGAGCGGCAGGGTGATCGCGAACGCCTTCGTCTCCATGTCCCGGGGTGCCTCGGGAACGGCCGTAAAATACAGTTCCAGTGATGCCGCGGGATCCTGCACGGTGCTGGCGATGGACCGTTCGAGGGCACTGACGAAGCCGCGGACCGCCGCGGATTTTTCCCGGAGGACCTTCCCTCCCGTGATCACGACCAGTTCGTCATAATCGGGGATCCCCCATTGAACGAGGTCGAAATACCCGGCGTCGTACCCTTTCTCTTCCAGTTCAACCACCTCATAATTCCGGTAGGGCCCCATGACCGCGTCCACCTTTCCCGAGACCAGGGACTGTACGATGGCAAACCCGACGTTCACCAGACGATAGGATCGGATGCCGTTCTTTTTCGCGAAGGCCTGTGTCAGAATGTCCATCATGCCCGGCACGGTATACCCGATCGTTCTTCCTTCCAGGTCGGCGGGTTTTTCTATTCCCTTCCCTTTCAGAAAGAGAAGGACGCTGAGAGGGTGCTCGACCAAGCGTCCCACGACGGTGATGTCAAGCCCCTCGGCGGCCGCCATGATCACCTGCGGTTCATAGGCGATGGCCAGGTCGACATTGCCGGACGCGGCCAGTTTCAGGGCATCGGTCGTTCCCGACGGGCTCAGAATCTCAACGTCGACGCCCTCGTCGGCAAAGAGTCCCTGTGCCTTGGCAACATAGAGGGGAACATGGTCCACATTGGGAAACCAGTCCAGCATGAGTGTAAGCTGTTCAACCGCCTGGGCGGGAACGGTCAGGATCAGGATAAGCAGGACCCCGGGGATAATTTTTTTCAGCACTCCTTTCATGTTACACTCCTTCCTGTTGCCTCATTTCCAATAGATGATCTTTCTTTCCAGGTATCCCACAAAGACCCACAGTGTGAGCCCCATGACGGACAGCCAAAAGATGGCAGCGAAGACCATGGCGACGTTCAGCCGTGCGTTAGCCTGTATCATCAGATATCCCAGGCCTTTCTGAGCCCCCACCCACTCACCGATAACCGCGCCGATCGTTGCTACGGTGACACCCACCTTGAGACCCGCGAAGAAAAAGGGCAGCGCCCAGGGCCAGTAGAGCAGCCGCAGCGTATCTCCGAAGGAAGAGCCCATGAGGCGGAAAAGCATGATATGTTCGGACCCGCAGTTCTTGTACCCTTCAAGAAGGCTGACCGTGATGGGGAAAAAAATGATGATCGCCGCCATCAGTACCTTGCTCGCTATGCCATACCCCAGCCAGATCACCAGCAGGGGCGCCAGGGCGAAAACGGGGATGGCCTGGGACACGATGAGGAAGGGGGCAAGCGCACGCTCTATGGCCGGGTGAGCGAACATGAGCGTTGCGAGAGGCACGGCGATGAGAAGGGAAAGAACGATGCCCAGAAGTATCTCGAGGGCCGTGACCCCCGCATGGGGGATGAGGAGCGGAGCGTCAAGCAGGGCCACCGCAATGATGCGGGTCGGCGCGGGAAGGATGAACTCGGGAATGGCGAAGATATGGCAGGCCAGCTCCCAGAAACCGCATATGGTAACCACCAGCATGCCGGATATGAGCGTCGACCGCTCTTTCATTCCCGCCTGTCCCTCCATGCGACGCACGCGGCGGCTCCTGTCAGACCGTTCCCGCTCTCTTCCTGGAGAACCCGCAGGATGTGTTCCTTCATCTCCATGAATTCCCTTTCATCGGCCCGCCGCGGTTTTTCTCTCGTGAGCGAGAACCGCTCCCTGACGGTCATGGGGAATGCCGTCAGGACAAGGACCTCATCGGCCAGCAGGAGCGCCTCCTCCACATCGTGGGTGATCATGAGGATGGTCCGCTGAAATTCACTCTGCAGGAGCAGCAGGTACGACTGCAGGCTCCGTCTCGTGATCGCGTCGAGCGCCGAGAGGGGCTCGTCAAGTAGCACCAGTTCCCGATCGAACATGAGGGTCCGGACGAGGGCGCAGCGCTGCCGCATCCCCCCTGAAACCTTCTGCGGCGGATACTGCTCGAAACCGCGCAAACCGAGACGGTCGAACAGAGAGCCGGCCTTTTTCGCCGCTTCACCATCACGGCCGGATATCCGCGCCGGAAGAAGGGCGTTCCCCATGAGGGTAAGCCAGGGCAGGAGGAGGTCCTTCTGCTGCATGTACGCCGCCCGGTCGCGGAGGTCCGTCACCGGTTCCCCAAGCCAGGAGATATCCCCGCCGTCCTTCGGCACGATACCGGTCAGGACGTCGAAAAAGGTGCTTTTCCCGCAACCGGATGGCCCCACCAGGGCCGTGAACCCCCGACGGGGCAGTTCCAGGGTGAACCCGTCAAGAACACTGAGCGTATCGAACCGCTTTGTAAGGTTTCGCACAGAGAGCATTGAAGTACCTTCAGGACCGCAGCCGCCGGGACAGGGCGAGGACCTTTTCCACCACATCTCCGGGGTCCCTGCCCAGAATGCGGATCACCGGTTCCTTTCCAACGTCGCCCCGGTCGAATATCATGTCCGGCACGGTATCTCGCCGGGACACGACGACACCGGTCCCCCATTCAAGGGATGATCCTTCCCGGCGTTTGACGTCATCCGGCTCATCGGCGCGGCTGAATTCATCGATATCGTACCCGAGCTCGCGGCAGGCGCTGACCGCCTCATCGGAAAAGCGGACATCGATCGCCGAACGGCGGGTGTCATCATGGCGCATCACGGTCAGCACGATCCTGGCCACGTGACGCGAAGCACCAAAAGCCGGGTCATGAAGCGTTTCCACATCGTCACCGACACGGATGATCCTTCCCGGAACGCCGGCCACGTCATCGAAGTCTTCGGCACAGGGAAGCGCATACACAAAGTTCGACTGGATCTCGGGTATCATGTTCCCCACTTTTCCTTCTTTCAGACGCTCTACGGCCGCTTTGAGTTCCTGCAGGCAGCGATAGCGCTCGGCCTCTCGAAATATGGCAGCGAAGTGGTTCGTCGGCCCCTGACCGCTCCCGATGGCGAGGGAGAAACGGATCGCCGTGGTGATATAGCTTTTCGCGCGAGCCACGGCATCGAACGCATCCATGCCCTGACCGAGCCCTGTCGCGATGGCAGCGGACACGGTACAGCCCGTCCCGTGGGTATTCCTGGTCGCTATCCTCTCTGCGGAAAACTCGTGGAAATTCCTGCCGTCGAAGAAGATGTCCCTGGCATCACCGCTCATGTGACCGCCCTTGACAAAGACATTTTTCGCGCCCAGCGCGCAGATGCGCTCGGCCGCGCGTTTCATGTCATCTATGCCGTTCACCGGGATCCCCGTCAATTCCTCCGCTTCGGGGGCATTCGGCGTTACGACGAAGGCAAGAGGAAGCAATTCCTCAATGAGGGTTTTCTTCGCCTCTTCCCGGATAAGCCGCGCCCCGCCCTTTGCGACCATGACGGGGTCAACCACCAGTTTCGCGACCCCATACTGTCTGATCTTCCCGGCTACGGCGCTGATTATTTCCGAATTCGCCAGCATGCCGGTCTTAGCGGCGTCTATACCGATATCTGATGCCACGGAATCGAACTGCCGTTCGACGAACTCCAGAGGAACTTCGTGTATGCCCTGAACGCCGAGCGTGTTCTGTGCCGTCAGGGCCGTCACGACGCTCATGCCGAACCCGCCGAGGGCCGATATGGTCTTTATATCGGCCTGGATCCCTGCCCCGCCGCCCGAGTCGGAACCGGCGATAGTTAATACCTTTGTTATCTCCATATACTACTCTACCTCCCTACCAAACTGGATCACCAGGAGACGGCCGCTTTGAACCGATATACGTGCCCGCACGTCGGCAAGCCGGTTGCTGATGCCATAGGGCATACCGATCTCCATGGAACCATCCTTGAGAGAGTATTCGAACCCCTCAAGAGTGATCCCCGTCACCTCTGACGAAAGGGGAAGCACCGACACCGTATCTCTCAGTGTTCCCTCAATTTCACACACATCATCGACGACGAACACATCACAGGCCTCGTCGATGATCCTCGCTTCAATTCCCCGTGATGCCGCCGCAACCAGCAGTGAAATATTGGCCAGTGTATGGTCGAGGCGGCCTCCCAGGGCGCCGAATATGACGATCCGCCCCGGCTTCAGGGCAAAGGCTGCCTCCAGTGCAAGCTGTGTATCGGTTTCATTCTTGTGCCGGGGATGTTTCCTGACCTCACAGCCCCGTTGTGAAAAATACCTGAGCGTTTCATCATCCACGGAGTCCATATCACCCACCACCAGGTCGGGCATGATGCCCGCGGCCCGCAGATATCGAAGCGCGCCGTCGGCACAGATGATCGAATCCCTGTCCATCCCTTTCACCCGGGAGGCGAACCATTCGACATCATGAATGATCCCTCCCGACACAATAATGACCGTTCCTTTCATATCTCTCACCGACCCCTGAAACAAAACGGGGCATGTCCCCGCCGGAACATGCCCTGTATCGTATCCTGTTCTCCCTCCGCTGGCATTACCCAGATCAGGTTCAAAGGGTCTTATCTCAGCCGTTCCGGCACCCCTGGTTCGCTATTCACTTGTAGTTTTAATGTTACGTCAAACCGCTTTATGAATCAAGGATAATTTCATAATATCCCGATTACTGTATGGTACCTCATTTCAAAGTAATTTTTCCCCCATCAATGATATTCTCTTGACTTTAGCCTGCGCGGCAATTAGACTCCTCGAGCGTGTGAATATCACCGTGTTTCCCGTATGTTAAACGTACATCCCTGTATTATCAGCCTGTTTTCTTATGCTTGGAGCCTGTTGCGGCGGTAGTTGAGTGATC